>DASZUX010000382.1:0-4471 GCA_035547455.1 Chitinophagaceae bacterium | reverse complement strand
GCCCAATCAATAATTGATAAGACTGTCTTCCCGTTTTTGTGCGGAAATTAGGGGTTGGTTACTAAAAAAGCTGTGTACTATTGGTTAAGCGTACAGTATACAGCGTGTAGCGGTAGCTAAACGCCTATTTTAAAAGATCTGTTACGTAGGGCAATAATGCCATTTGGCGTGCTTTTTTAATAGCATCGCTTACTTTACGCTGGTATTTAAGGCTGTTACCTGTTAAACGGCGGGGTAATATTTTGCCCTGCTCGTTAATGAACTTCTTTAAAAACTCAACGTCTTTGTAGTCAACGTATTTAATACCGTACTTTTTAAAGCGGCAGAATTTCTTCTTGGGCTTTTCCTGCTTAATGGCGGTAAGGTATTTTATTTCATTAGACTTTGCCATAATTTATGCCTCCGCTTTTTCGGTTCCGGTAGGTACGCCACTACTCTTTTTTGCATTGTACTCAACGGCGTATTTATCAAGTACAGTGATCATGTGACGCATAACCTGCTCGTCACGCAGCATTTGAACCTTAAACTTCTCATTGAAGCTGGATGGCGCGCTGTATTCTAAAACCCAGTAAATACCTGTGGTTTTTTTCTTTACAGGATACGCCAGTGATTTTAAACCCCAGGGGTTGCTGTGCACTATGGTTCCACCGTTTTCAGTAATAAAGTCGGTGTACTTTTTTTGCGCGGCCTTAAAGTCGTCCTCGCTAAGCACAGGGGTAAAAATCACCATCAATTCGTAATTGTTCATTACCCTTGTTTTTTGTTTTTAAAATTGTTTATCCCAACCCAATACGGTTTGGGGCGGCAAAGGTAATATAACCCGGCCATATTACTGCATTTTTATAGGCTGATTTTTGAGATTGGTATAATAACCACCTTATCCAGCCTTCCTTATTAATAATCAGCGCGTTATTTACCCGCTTCCCAGGTATTATCTTTCTTGTTACTGTCTGGTGTATGCACAGCGCCCAGCGTAAGCCTGGTAATATTCTTGCCGCGTGGCAGGGGCAGTGTAACGGTTTTTTCTCCATTTTCCCAAACGGCAATGCTGCGGTGCAGTGCCTGCTGGCTGCCATCTTTAAACAATACGGTAACATCCACGGGAACGGGTTTTGTACCAACCGAAGTAATTGTTACAGAAGGCTTATTACCGGTTTTTACATTACTTATCGCAAGGTCTGGCACTCCGCCTTCCATAAACCAGCTTTTCCAGAACCAGTCGAGGTTTTTGCCCGAACCGGCATTCATGCTGTTAAAAAAGTCGTATGGCACAGGGTGTTTGCCATGCCATTGCTGTATATAATTGTGCAGCGCCCTGGTAAACACCTCATCGCCCAGCATGTCTTTTACAAACAAATACCCCATACCCGGTTTGGGGTAGCTGTTGGTAAAATAAGAAGAATGGGTTTCGGTTGACAGGGTGATAATCGGCAAATCGGTTTCCCTGCCGGCAGTTATTTCAACCGCGGAAACACCGTACGGGTCAACAAGTGAAGAATCAATCATAGGCGAAATAAGCCATTCGCCAATGGTAGCCCAGCCCTCATCCATCCATGCGTATTTGGTTTCATTCACCCCCATATAAAAAGGAAACATAGTGTGAAAAATCTCGTGGTCTGTAAGCTCTACCGATTCTGCATGATCACTTAAAGGGTTATCGTTTACCATCATCGGGTACTCCATCTGGTCAAGACCGTCAAATACAGTTTCATGAGGGTAGGGGTAAGGCCATGCCGGAAAGCGGTAACTCATGCTCTCCACCGTTTTACGGGCATCATAAATTACGTCGTAATATGGTTTATGTTTGGGGTTATAGGCTGCATCAACGCGCGTTCTTCTGCCGGTGGCAGGGTCCACAATAAGGCTTGTTGACTGCCAAAGGTAATGGTCACTGCAGGCAAAGGCAAAATCGGTTACATCATCCGCCTCGTACTGCCATGTATTGTAGGCGCCAGCATGATTAGTATAGTTGTTGCCGGCAAGGCTGGCGCTGTCAATAATATACGTTACTGCATCTTTTTTTTCAGCAGCCTGCAGCCGCTGGTAATTTTCGGGCGCCAATACATCTGCAGCGTTCAGCAGGTTGCCCGTAGCCCAAACTACCTGGTTTGCCGGCACTGCTACTGCTACTTTAAAATGGCAGAAGTCATTATAAAACTCAAGGTTGCCCAGGTAAGGAAAATTATTCCAGCCGTCAATATCATCATATACCGCAATTCTTGGAAAGAAGTATGCTACAAAGTCGGCCCCGGGGTCAATCTCTCCCGTACGTATATGCGACCGTTTATTTAGTGTATAGTTCCAGCTAACGGTAAACTGCACGTGCTGGCCGGGCAGTATTGGCGTTGGCAGCCGCAGGCTCATATTGGTGCCGCTAACCCTGCGCTGCCTGCCGGTAATGCTTTTATTCTCAAATGTCATTGAATCTATCATTACACCATCTGTTACATCTTCCGGGCTTATTGCCGAAGCTCTCGGGGCTCCTTTTGCATAAAGGTTAGGGTACAGTTTATACACTACCTGCTTCAGGGTATCCGGGCTGTTGTTTATATACGTTATTGTTTCATGCCCCTGCAACAGGCGTGTAGCAGGGTTAAAGTTTACCTGTATATTGTAATCAGCTGTGTTTTGCCAGTAATTTTTGCCGGGCTCGCCTGTAACTGTACGCGTTTGTTTGGTTACTGCGGCCTGTATGTTAACAGGCAGGGTATAAGGGTGCTGGGCCTGTAAAGTAATTGCCGTTAACACTAAAAAAACAGCCAGTGTGCTTCTCATGCGTATATATTTTATGCAGGCGGCAATATAGCAATTTGCCTATTAGCTTTTTTAAAAAATAGTGCGGATGCACTTATTTACCAGTAAACGGTAAATAAAACAGCCCGGCATGTACCGGGCTGCTGTTAATGGCAGGCAATGCTGCTAAAAACAAACTTTATAGCTGAGTATTAAAAAACTTTTGCCAGGAAACGGTAAAAACTGTGCTTTGTTTCAATAAATATTTTTTCTGACATCTGCATCTTTTCGCGCAAATAAAACTGGCGGTCAACAATATCCATATCAAATATTTTATTGGCCTTTGTTATTTCTTTTGCGATGGCTTCTTCCTGGGCATTTATATCGTGCCTTAATTGCTGCAGGCTTTCAGCCTGTGCAATAAACTGGTTTTGATAGTGCTCAATACTTACACTTATTGTTGGCTTGTTATTTTTAGCGGCCACCTCCAGCAATCTTTCCTGGAAAATTTTTATTTCTTCAAGATAAAAATCTACTGATTTGTTCCATTCAATTATTTCGTGTGAATAAAGTTCTTCCGATGACATATATTGATTTTTGAATTTTACAAAATGAAAAATATGGATTATGAGACTGCCAATAAAGGTACTGAAGAATGCCTTGCCATTTGGTTGGTGTGGCTTTTATGCAGCAATGTATGTTCCCGCGGTATTACCACCATCATATCTTCCCGGTGTTCCTCTGCGTATGCTCTCAAGCCTTCTTCTACATCGGTATTAAATACAATATGCACTTCCGGGTTAAACTCCTGCAATTTTAGTTTTAAACTATTAAGACAGGCTTTAGCTGCTGCTTCATCGTCCCTGCTTTTGCATACATGAATAATGTCAAGGTTGGCATTAAATATTTCTATCAGTGTTCTTAATGATTCAACAGGCACTTCGCTGATGTCCTGTAAATCGGTAGCAAGCCCGATGCGCCGTATTTGTTTGAATACCCCGTTTCTCGGCACCACTATTACAGGATAATGCTGTTTTTTAACAACACTAAGGGTATTGCTGCCAAAAAAGAACCTGCTTGCGGCATTTTCCCTTTCCGGGCCTATTACTATTATAAAAGGTTTTTTTACCTCGGCCGCCTCGGTAATTTCATTTTCAATGGTAGAAAAAACAGCTTTAGTAGCAATATTTATTTCGTTGTCGCAGCGTAACAGCAAATCATTCCTCAGCAATGCCAGTTCTTCTTCTGCATCCTGTAATATAGTTTCATATTCATATTGTGTAAGCGGTACATCAAATGCTGCGGGCATTTGCACAACATGCAGCAGCAGTAGGTCTGCGTTGAGATTTATAGCTAAATCTGCGGCATAATTAACAGCATGTATTGAATCTTCTGAAAAATTGGTTGGCGCAATAACGGTGTACATATACCAGTTTTTTATAGTGTAAAGCTAAATATGACAAATTGCTGTTAAGATGATGGCGCTTAGCACTACAGATGATTTTTATCATTCTTTTACAGCAACTTTCCAAATCGTTCATAGCAATTTTTCTGCAATGCCTCCCGGTGGTCGGGATGCGCAATGCTCATCAGCAGTTTGGCGCGTTGTTCAAGGTTTTTACCGTATAAATTAACTATCCCGTATTCTGTAACAATGTAATGAACGTTGCCCCTTGTAGTTACAACACCTGCACCTGGCTTTAATGCCGGCACGATACGGGAAATGCCTTTGGCAGTT
>DASZUX010000381.1:0-4082 GCA_035547455.1 Chitinophagaceae bacterium | reverse complement strand
AAGCACTACCCACATTGTAGGCCTTTTATCAAAAGATTTTTTGAAACTGGTTGGCGTAGCTATTGTTGTTGCATCTCCAATAGCATGGCTGGCTATGCACAAGTGGCTGCAGGGTTTTGCTTACCGCATAAGTATTAGCTGGCTGGTATTTGTTATAACGGCATTTGTTGCCCTATTTATTGCGTTGGCTACTATAAGTGTACAGGCAATACGTGCTGCATTAACCAACCCGGTAAAAAACTTGCGTACGGAATAGCCCATAAACATCTACCCCTGATTGTAAATGCGCACAAAACAGAAGCTATGATAAAAAGTTATTTTAAAGCTGCTTTTCGCAATTTGTTAAGTAACAGGGCAACAGGATTTATTAATCTTTTCGGACTGTCAATTGGCATGACGGCTGCGGTGTTTATTTTTTTATGGGTGCAGAATGAACTTACATTTGACAGCTATGAGCCGGGTAATATTTACCGCATCACAAATACACAGCACTATAACAACCAGGCTTACAAAAGTGAAAGATCCACGGTGCCAATGGCAGCCGCTGTTAAAGCCGCTGTGCCTGAAGTACAGCAGGCCGTGCAATTACAACCGAATAGCTGGGGAGGTTTTGTTTTTAATGTTGATAATAAATTGTTTGAGGAAAAAACCAGCGCATGGGTTGACAGAAACTGGTTTAATGTTTTTAAATACACGTTTGTAAAAGGCACCCCTATAACCTTTACGCAAAACCCTTATAGCCTGGTATTAACTGAATCGAAGGCAAAAAAGTTTTTTGGCGAAGCACCTGCGGTAGGGCAGGTTATTAAGATAGACACAGTTAATTATACAGTAGCAGGCGTGGTAAAAGATAACCCGCTTAATTCCAGCTTCCAGTTTGATATTTTTTTACAAATGGATGCAAAACTGCAGGGCAGTGCAAAGCAGTATGCCAATGACTGGAATAACTTTAACTTTATTGATTTTGTACAAGTTGCGCCGGGCGCCTCCATACCGGCAGCAGAAGCAAAGATGACCGCTGTAGTGGCTAAAAATAGTGGTGATAACAATACTTCTGTAACCCTCGTTCCACTTAAAAGCCTTTATTTTGAAGAGGGTATAAATCCCACCCTTCCGCACGGCAATAAAAAAACCACCTATATTTTTGGCCTGCTTGGTTTGCTGCTGCTGGTAATAGCCTGTATTAACTATGTAAACCTTACCACAGCACGTGCAAGCGTTCGCGCAAAAGAAGTAAGCGTAAGAAAAATAGTAGGTGCGGGCAAAGGGCATTTAATTGCGCAGTTCATCGCTGAGTCGCTTATGGTAAGCGTTATCGCCATATTTGCAACACTTATTCTTATACAAATTTTACTTCCTGTTTTTAATAATATTACAGGAAAACAATTTCAATTGCCGCTAACTTCTGCCCCTATGTGGCAAATATTAGGCAGTACGCTATTAGTGGCAACTGTTTTAAACGGCATATACCCTGCCTTGCTGCTTTCCTCCTTCAAGCCTTTGAATGTGCTTCGCGGAAAGAACGTTTTAAAAATGGGTACGGGCAGCATACGTAAAGGGCTTGTGGTTTTCCAGTTCACCCTGTCGGTTATGCTTGTTGTAGCAACCATTGTTATATACCGGCAAATAAAATTTATCCAGTCAACCAATGCAGGGTACAATATATCGCAGGTTATATCGCTGGAACTGCCTTATGAAAGTTATGCAAAGCTGCCCGATGATGCCGTGCCTGCTTACTTTGAAACGATTAAGCAGCAATTACTGCGGCAAAATGGTGTTACCGGTGTTACTACCGGCAGTGAAGAAATTGTTGATATCGGCAACTCATCAGGCGGTGCAGATTGGATAGGGCGTGATACCTCTTATAAACCGCAGGTAAACAGGTTAAGCGTTGATGCCGATTATCAAAAAGTAATGGGGCTGAAGTTAAAAAGCGGCAGGTGGTTCAGGCCCGGGAAGCAGGATTATTCCAACTTTATTATTAACGAAACGGCGGAAGCCGGGTTTAATATGCACAAGCCTGTTATTGGCCAGCAACTGTTTTACCGTGGTGACACAGGTGTTGTAATAGGCGTGGTGAAGGATTTTCATTACAGGAGCCTGCATGAAAAAATAGGGCCGATGATATTGTACAATAACCGGGGCAGTGATGCTTACTTTTTTGTAAAATTAGCCAAAGGCAATATTCCCGGCGCATTGGCCCGGGTAGCAGATGTATGGAAAACCTTTGCACCCAAAAAGCCTTTTTCCTATAACTTTTTAGATGACAGCTTTAATAACCTGTATAAAAGCGATGTAAAAACTTCACAACTGTTGTTCATCTTTTCATTGGTTGCTATTATTATATGCGCGATGGGTTTATTTGGGCTGGCCACCTTTACCGCCGAAAGGCGTACTAAGGAGATAGGGATACGCAAAATTTTAGGCGCTTCGGTAACGCAGGTTACCATGCTGCTTACAAAAGAGTTCCTGGTACTTGTAGCCATTGCCGTTATCATAGCTTCACCACTTGCCTGGTGGGCAATGAACAAGTGGCTGCAGGGGTTTGCATACAGAATAAGTTTAGGTTACTGGGTATTTATTATTGCAGGGTTGCTCGCGTTGTTTATTGCGGTACTGTCAGTATGTACACAGGCAGTTAAAACAGCCATGTCAAACCCTGCCAACAGCCTGCGTACAGAATAAGGTAAATACGATTGCAGGCAGGCTGGCATAGAAGTTTTCAATCTATAATATCAACTATTAATACCTGCTATTATGCTAAAAAGTTATCTGACTACAGCCTGGCGTAACCTGCGGAAAAACAAAGTGTTTTCCCTTATCAATGTTGCAGGGCTTTCAATAGGTATGGCCGCCTGCCTGCTGATACTGCAATATGTAAATTTTGAATTAAGCTACGACCAGTTTAATACCAATATCAGCGACATATACCGCGTATATAACGACCGTTACCAAAACGGCAAGCTGGTGCAGCACGGTACTATTACATATTCTGCCATTGGCAAAGCAATGCAGGACGATTATCCTGAAGTAATTAACCATGCAAGGGCAGAGCCGTATGGTAATACCATTATAAGTTATGGTGATAAAAAATTTGGCGACCAGCAGGTAACAGCGGTGGATAATTCGTTCCTCACCATGTTTTCTTACCCGTTAATAAAAGGCGACAGGAATACTGCTTTAAAAGAGCCTTTTAGCATAATTGTTACCCAAACGGCAGCAGACCGCTATTTTGGTACACATGGAAGCGGCTATGACAATGTTGTTGGAAAAGCTGTAATACTTGGGCGCGATTCTATGCCGTATAAAATTACCGGCGTTTGTAAGGATGTGCCTGAAAACTCTCACCTGCAGTTTGATGTCTTAATGTCTTATGTTACGCTGTATTCAGGTAAATACCCGTACAAAGCGGCAGATTATGATTTTGTTGACAGTGATTTTTGGCATTACATACAACTGAAGCATGGCACAGATTATAAAGCGTTGCAGGCAAAGTTTGATGCGTTCAGCCAAAAATATTTCCAGGGCAACAAGGTATCAGGCAGCGTGGAAAAATTTTACCTGCAGCCGCTTGCCAAAGCGCACCTGTACTCCGATTTTGAGTATGAAATCGGCAATACAGGCAGCGCCACGGTAGTATGGGGGCTGCTTATTATTGCCGTTTTTATAATAGTAATTGCGTGGGTTAACTATATTAACCTTTCCACTGCACGTTCTGCAGAAAGAGCAAGAGAGGTAGGTGTACGCAAGGTAACAGGTGCCACCAAAGCACAGTTGGTAAGGCAGTTTCTTACCGAATCTTTTTTAATAAACTTTATAGCATTATTACTGGGTATTATAATAATGCTGACCCTGCAACCAGCATTCAACGCGCTTATAGGGCATAAGCTTTCATATACTTACCTTTTTCAAAAAAGCCTCGGCGGTTACAGCGTTACCTCCGGCTTGCTGTTGCTTATGGCAGCAGGCATATTTATTTCCGGCTTTTACCCTGCATTCGTATTGTCTTCCTTCAGGCCAATACTTGTGTTAAAAGGTAAATTTACTACCTCAAAAAAAGGTATTGCATTGCGCAAAGTGCT
>DASZUX010000380.1:0-7346 GCA_035547455.1 Chitinophagaceae bacterium | reverse complement strand
TCTTTTACATATTTTACGCCTTCAACCGCCTGGTCAATTTTCCACGTGGTGAAGAACCACGGTTTAAAAAACCAGTTAAGATCCTCACCCGCTGCATCATTCATGCTGCGGAAGAAATCATACGGCAGGGGATGTTTCATCGCCCAATGTTTGATGTACTCACGAAAAGCATAGTCAAACCTGTCAGGCCCAAGTACCACGTTGCGCAGCATGTCAAGCCCTAAAGCGGTTTTAAAATAATACTGGCCGTAATCATTCAAACCAATTGCCTCCGGCGCTGTCATCAGCGGGTCGTGGCTGTTTTTAAAAATGCGCAGCATGGCTTGTGCCTTTTTACTGGTGTCGCGGTACTCGCCGTTGTTGAACACGTTGGTAGCGTACCAGTTAATAAAGGTGTTAAAGCCCTCATCCATCCACATGTATTTTCTTTCGTTGCTGCCCACTATCATGGGAAACCAGTTGTGGCCTATTTCGTGGGTAATATCGCCCCAAAGCTGCCCTTTTTTAAGGTTATTCAGGCAGAAAATAATGCCGGGGTATTCCATGCCCAGCGCTACGCCAGATACGCTGGCAGCGCTGTTCCAGGGATATTCATAAAACCCTTTGGAATAAATCTCCATACTGTTTTTCAGGTATTCGGTAGAGCGCCCCCACGAATCTTTGCCGGCGCTTTCCTGCGGGTACGCCGACATGGCAATGCCTTTTCTGCCTGAAGGAAAGTTAACCCGTGCCGCATCCCATATAAACGCTTTTGAAGCCGCCCAGGCAACATCGCGCGTGTTTAGCATTTTAAAATGCCATGTAATATTGCCTTTAAAAGGGTGGGTTGCTGCGGCATTTACCTCTTCCGGTTTTATAATCATTACGGTAGTGTCGCTTTTGCGGGCAAGTGCCAGCCTGTTTTGCTGTGTTGCGCTAAGTACCTGGGCTGCATTCTGCAGGTCGCCGCTGCCAACTACGGTCATATTAGCCGGTGCTGTTACGTAATAGTCATAATCGCCATAGTCGCAGTAAAACTCACCAAGGCCCATATAAGGCAGGGTGTTCCAGCCTTCAACATCGTCGTACACACACATGCGGGGGTACCATTGGGCCAGTTCATACACATACCCGTCTTTAAACAGCTTGCGGCCCATACGGTCTGCACCGTAAAAAGGTATGGAGAAGCTGTATGTAACCTTTACCGTTATTTTATCGCCTTTTGGGTCCATCGGCGTGCGCAGGCGTACCTGCATACGTGCATCAGTTATCACAGGGTCAACCGTATAGGTTTGCCCTTTATAGGTTACCGAAACAGTTTGTATATGGTAGCCGCCCCTGCTAAATCCACGCACATCAAAACGGTCGCCTGAATAAGGTGTAACTGCCGCCCCTCGGGAATCGGGCCTGAAGAGGTTTTGATCAAGCTGCATCCACAGGTAGTCTAATTTGTCGGGGCTGTTGTTGGTATAAGTAACGGTAACATCGCCGGTTATGGTAGTATCATCGGCAGCTTCATTCAGCGTGGCGTGAATAAGATAGTCGGCGCGGTTTTGCCAGTAATTGGGGCCGGGCTGGCCGCTGGCAGAGCGGGTATCGCCCGTGGTTACCGGCCACGTTATAGGGCCGAATACATCCTGGTGGTCATATTTAATCGAATCGTTGGTTGGCTGTGCATTTGCCGTTACTGCGCTCAGCAGTATAGCAATGCACGGCAACATTTGCAGTGAAAACTTTCTCATGTGTTGATGATTATAAAGACCGAAAGGTAAGTACAAACCCAAAATATGCAGGGTAAAAAAGTCTAAAGGCGGTAAAATGAATATTTTGGCGGGAATATCGGGCGCCCGGGGAGGATATTTTTTTCTTATAATTTTTTAACCACAGCGGCACATAATTTTTGCACACTATTTGCGCAGAGACCCCCCGCCCTCATTATCCCCGTTGCATTTTGCCCTTGATGTTCCTCAAGTCCTTAAAGCCCCTTATTGCAGTGCTTACCCAACGGAGGAAAACTCCGGCGCAAAAGGAGGATGAGGGAGGAATGTAATTTCGCACAACGTATTAATTTGTAACAACTTATACAAATAAACCGCACATATTTTTATAAATTCACGCCCCACTTTTATCCACCACATGTCCTTTATATCCCTAAAGTTCCTGGCCAAACAAAGGGAGGAAAACCCCGGTGAAAAAGGAGGACCAGGGAGGAATGCAATTTTTATAATATATTGATTTATAATATCTTAATTGAAAATTTGTAAAAAATTTTAAATAATTCATCCCGGTTTTATGGCTGCATTTACCTTTTTGCAATATGTCAATGAACTATACCTATATATAAAAAAGGCCGGGGGGTCTCGTTTTTTGGAGAGATTTTTTTTGAGAAAGATGGTAATTGGTTGCACCGCAAGCCGGGCGCAACAAAGGGTATAAATTGAAACGCCTTATGTATGGTTGGCGGGCCTCACCAGCTTCCAATGCCCTTCAGAAACCACCTCAATATTCCCGTCAGCCACTTTAATAGCCGTTGCATCGTCAACCAGGTACGATGGTATCGGCAGCGTAACCGCCAGTTTTTCAAGGTTGGCCAGGCTGTTTTCCGGGAAACCCTTGTAATCCAGGTGCGGGTGCAGGGCAAAATCAAGCAGCCCGAAACATTTTGGCGTTTCGGGCGGCAGGGTATGGTTGCCGTAAGTGGTGCCGTAGCTGGTCATCACCATGCTGCCGGCGCTTAAACCTACGTACACGGTACTGAGCCGGCTATACCGCTATTCCGGGCTTTCGTACTAACCATATTGCCCAGAGTGCCTTGCCGCCGCGCTGGGGTTTGGAAGGGCACTTTACGGGGAAAGGAATAGTCAAACAATGATGTGAAATAAGAATGCGCAGCTTATTTAACCATTTACCTTGTGGCGAGGCTGCCTGGCTTATTCCAAACCGATAGAACGGAGGAATGCCTGGCGGTAGCTTGTGGCAATAGGAATTTCATATTGGCCCACAAATACCCGGCCGCCGGAGAAATGGCTGATTTTGTTCCTGTTTATAACAAATGAGCGATGTACGCGCAAAAAAATATTGGCCGGCAGTTCTTCAATAAAAACCGAAAAAGGTGTTTTGGTAAGATATTTTGCGGCTGCAGTAACTACCCTTGTATAATTTCCCTGTGCCTCTGCATACAGGCAGTCGTTATAAGCCAGCCGATAAATATTACCCGCGCTCCTGATAAAGAAAGATGTGTCTTTTACCGGTTCATCTTTTACCGGTATTGTTATCAACCCAAGTTTTTCTTTTACTTTATCTATAGCAACTATAAAGCGGTCAAGCGAAAAGGGCTTTAATAAGTAATCTACCGCAGACAGGTCAAATGCGCGCACTGCATATTCCTCGTAAGCAGTGGTAAATACAATTAATGGCACGTTATTGAGGGTTTTAATAAACCCGATACCATTCAGCACAGGCATGTTAATATCCAAAAAAACAAGGTGCGTTTTATGTGTTGATAAAAATATTTTGGCTTCGAGTGCGTTACCAAATTCACCTATAATTTGCATAAAGGGCAAATAGCTGCAATAATTACGGATGATGGAACGGGCAACAGGCTCATCATCAATAATAATACAGGTAATAGTGTCATGCATATTTTGCCTTTAGTTTCAATTCAACAAAATACTGGTTATCCCGGGCATATTGCTTCAGGGTATAATCCTTACCATATAAAAGATCCAGGCGTTTAATGGTATTGGCCAAGCCTACGCCTGTATTTTCTTCATCCAACCCTGTTTCCCCAGGACCCTGCTGGTAAGAATTGGATATTTCCAGGCAAATAAAATCGTTACTCGAGCGTAAGGATAAACAAATATATATTTTTTGACTGCCTGCGCTGCGGGCGTGTTTAAAAGCGTTTTCAACAAATACAATAAGCACCAGTGGCGCAATCTTAATACGTGTATCATTTATATTGGCCAGGTTCATCTCCAAAACCAACCTGTCGCTCATGCCTATTTGTTGAAACGCAACAAAATTGCTTATATAATCTACCTCTTCTTTTAGCGGCACCAGGGCTTTTCTGGCGCCGTATACTGAATAACGCAGCAATTGCGATAGTTGCAATAATAACTTTGGCACGCGCTCCTGGTTTGTTATGGAGATGCCATACAAATTATTGAGCACATTAAACAAAAAATGCGGGCTTAGCTGTGCCTGTAACAACCCAAATTCACTTTCCCTTTGTTCCACCCGGGCCTGGACTTCTTTTAATTCTTTTTCCATAGAAACCCGTATTAGTTTCAGCAGCATTCCGGTAATTAAACCAACGGCAAAAAAGGGGGTTACACCATACATAAGCTCCAGGAAACCGGCATTGGGATACCCCAAAAAGAATTTTATAAAGAGGAAATCAATTACCAATAAAGCCAATGACAGCAGCAATGAAATGATAACAAAAGTTAACAGCCGCCCTTTAAGATAATAATAGGCGCATAACCAGCGGCCGGAATAAAGATAAGCTATAAAAAACAAACAGTTTTGTACTACCTGGCGGGGGTCATTAAAGTTAAACCCTCCCGCATAAAATAAACAGATGCCCAGTGAAAAAACACTAAGTATTGCCACTGCAAAAAAAAGATGACGCTTCCACGTACGCCCTGTAATGAATTGCTGAATGGAAAACATAGCTTAAAATTCGGCAAATAGCGTTAATAGCAGGCTTATTTATACGGATAATGCCAAAACATTGACAGAATAAAGGAAATTGGGGGCAGAATAATTAATCACCCGGCAAACACTTTTTGCCATCGCTACTCCCTTTCCTGTCCCCAGGGTTTTGCGCCGGCCTGGCATTTCACCAAATTTACCAGCAAAGCATTCTACTATGAAACCAATATTTTTAATCGGGCTGCTGCTTTGTTTAATAACCGTTCTGCAGGCCAATGCGCAAACCGGGAAGGGCACATTAACCGGCAGGATAGTTAACCAGCAAAACATGCCTTTGCCCGGCGCTACCGTTGTGCTTTACCAACTGCCGGATACAACTGCAGCCAAAACACGTATAGCCAGTGCAACGGGCACATTTGTTTTTACCGAAATACCTATCGGTAAATATGCCTTAAAAGTTACCCATGTTGGTTATATGGATTATGAAGACAAGTACCTGGCGCTTACCAATGCACATTCATCCATCGTGCTGCCGGTAATTATATTGCAAACGGGCAAACATCAAGCACTGAAAGACGTAGTGGTTACCGCTACCAAGCCGCTGATTGAACAGCGGATTGACCGGACCATTGTAAATGTAGATGCGATGATTGGCGCATCAGGATATAATGCCCTGGAAGCGCTGTCTAAAAGCCCCGGCGTAATGGTGGATTTGAATGACAATATCAGCCTTAATGGCAAACATAATGTACTGGTATTGATAGATGATCGTCCTACCTACATGTCAGGCGCAGACCTGGCTGCATATCTTCGTTCGTTGCCTGCCGGTATGCTGGATAAATTTGAGCTTATCAGTAACCCGCCGGCAAGGTATGATGCAGCAGGAGGTTCAATCATCAACATCGTTTTAAAAAAATATCATACAAATGGGTTAAACGGGGGCCTTAGTGCTGGTTACAACCAGGGTATCTATGGTAAAACTAATGATGCACTTAATATTAATTATCACACACCGCAATTCAACCTTTTTGGTAATGTAAGCTACGGCCTTGACCAGGATTATAATGCCGCCACTTTCTCACGCTACTTTTACAACGCAAATGATGTATTAAGCAGCAGCACGCTGCAAAACAGTCATTATCATTCCCGTTCAAATGGCTGGAATGGCAGGGTGGGGCTGGATTATTTAGCCAGTTCCAAAACAACCATTGGTGTAATGCTTACAGGCAGCACCAGGCCTAAAAATGATGCGCTTGGCTACCAAAACCACCAATATTCCCCGGATATGCTACCAGATTCCTCCGGTATTGGCAATACAAATGGCAACTACACGGCGCAAAACATCGGCATCAATCTTAATATGCTCCATAAGTTTAACAGCAAAGGCGCACAGTTAACAGCGGATTTAGACGCTTTATACCTTAAGTCGGCTGGGGACCAGCTATCTTCCCTGTACATGTATCTTGGCGATGGTTCTGATGCAGGTACACAACAACGCCGGTTTCTTTCACCTTCAGTCGTGCACATATACTCGGCAAAAACTGATTTTAACCAGCCATTGGCGGGCAATGCAGAGGTTGAAGCGGGCGTAAAATCAAGCTTTGTGTCTAATAATAACCAGTTAAATTGGTTTAACATTGACAATGGTGGCATTATCCCAGACTATCAGAATAGCAATCATTTTCGGTACAAAGAGAATATAAATGCGCTCTACGCCAACATCAAAAAAAATTGGTTAAGGTGGGGAGCGCAATTTGGGCTGCGCGTTGAAAATACCAATGCTTCAGGAAGACAGTTCAGCAACCCGGTTATTGCAGATTCATCGTTCTCAAAGCATTATACCAATGTGTTTCCGGCAGTGTACCTCTTTTACAAGCTGGACTCGTCCGGCCACAGCACACTTACCTTGAGCTACACGGGAAAAATGCGGCGGCCGGGGTACCAGCAGCTTAACCCTTTTCTTTTTTACCTTGACCAATATTCCTATGCGGCAGGGAATACCAACCTGGCCCCGACTTATGGCCATTATGCAGAACTGCGTTTTGCCTACAAGCAGTATGTAAGTATTACTGCTGGTTATGGTTGGGGTAACAACCAGGCGCAATCCCTCACGCAGGCTTTCGGGAACGTGTTTATAACGCGGCCATTTAATTTTATAAACAGCAAAACGCTAAGCCTTGTGCCGTTTTTTTCTTTTGAACCAACCAAATGGTGGACATTGCATGTAAACGCCGTTTTGTTGTACATTATTAATAAAGGCCACGCGGGCGATGTGGATATAAACCAGAAAACCAATGTGCATGAAATAGAAACCTCTAATGAATTTAAGCTGGGTAACGGATGGAGTGGAGAACTGGATGGATTTTTTCCAGGGAAACAAAGCTTTGCCCAGCAAGCCAACAGCAGTATTTATAACATCAGCGGCGGCGTGCGCAAAAAGATTATGAATGGGAATGGTACACTTACGTTTACTGTTAACGACATATTACATACTTTGTATAAAATACAGGGGCAAACAATAGGCATTAAGCAGGTGTCTGCGGATATGACAAAGGAAAGCGATACCCGGCGCATAGGTATTGCATTCTCCTACCGTTTTGGGAAGCAGGCCAATGCCAGGAAAAGAAACCACAATACCGGAGGAGCTGAAGACGAGAAAGGGAGAGCAAATTAACTGCCGCAAAAAGCTTTCAATCTATCTCTCACAGGTC
>DASZUX010000379.1:0-3547 GCA_035547455.1 Chitinophagaceae bacterium | reverse complement strand
CCTTACACCGGGATATGCAACCATAGGCCCCGCAGCATGGGTATTACTGCTGGCGGCCCGCCTGCTGCAGGGGCTAAGCCTTGGTGGAGAATATGGCGTATCAGCCACCTACCTTAGCGAAATGGCCACCGGACAAAACCGTGGGTTTTATTCAAGCTTCCAGTATGTAACGCTTATTGGTGGCCAGCTTACTGCATTAGGCATACAGATAATATTACAAAAACTTTTATTGACGGAAGAGCAACTGCATGCCTGGGGCTGGCGCATACCTTTTGTAACAGGCGCCCTGCTTGCACTTATAACCCTTTACCTGCGCCGGCGTATGGATGAAACGGCAGCGTTTGAAGGGACAAAAAAATATAAGCGTAAAGGCACCCTTAAAGCATTGCTGCAACACCCTAAGGCTGTGTTTACAGTAATTGGTCTTACCGTGGGCGGTACACTTGCATTTTACACTTATACCACGTATATGCAAAAGTTTTTAGTGAACACAGTGCATCTTACCAAGGAGCAGTCCACCAACATCTCTTTTTTTTCCTTATTGCTGTTTGCCCTTGCCCAACCCATGTTTGGTGCGCTGAGCGACAGGGTTGGACGAAAGCCTTTGCTGGTGGGTTTTGGCGTATTAGGTACGGTTTGCACGGTACCCCTGCTTACTGCATTAGGGCATACCACTTCCCAGGCCACAGCGTTTTTACTGTTGATTGCCGCCCTTGCTATTGTTAGCGGTTATACCAGCATAAACGCGGTGGTAAAGGCTGAATTATTTCCTGCAGAAGTACGTGCATTGGGCGTTGGATTGCCTTATGCACTTTCAGTATCAATAGTTGGCGGCAGCGCAGAATATGTGGCGCTATGGTTTAAGGAAGCCGGTCACGAAACTTACTTTTACTGGTATGTGGCAGGCTGTATTGGCCTGTCCCTGCTGGTATATGTGTTTATGCAGGATACTAAAAAAACATCCACAATGAAAGATTATGACGAATAACTTATTTAATCTTAAACGCCAGTAGTACATTGCCTGGCTTTTCACCAAACTGCGCATAGCCTGAGTTTACAAACAACATGCCGTTTGAAATAACCGGTGCAGGCCCGTCAATACTGCCACCATTGCCTTCCAGGCCGTTAACAGTCTGATATTTGTGAATGGTATTATAATCCCATAAAATATGTCCGTCGTTAGCAGAATAGGCACGTATATGCCCGTCGTTACTGCCGGCGAATACCACCCCTTCCGTAACAACAGGTGCTGATGAATTAGCACCTAAGTAACTTTCCTTCCCGTCCACGGGCGGTGCAGGGGCATACCAGGCTATTTTACCACTCACAACATCTATGGCAAAAATACCCGGCGAAGCTTTAACGGAAGGATCATCCGGGTTAAGCGCCAGTTTATTATCTGCGTTGGCAGCGTATACATTCTTACCGTCTGCAGCCATTCCCCAATGTATGCCGCCAAGCATGCCACCTTTGCCTATTCTTGTCTTCCATACAAGTGTCCCTTTGGCAGGGTCGAGCGCATATATTACGCCGGCTTTTTGTCCGGCAAGTAACCTTTCCTTGCCATCTGCGCCGGTTAACAGTATGGGGGCCATGCCAAAATCCAGGTCGCGGCCTTTGTTGCCCGGGCAGTTTATAATTACAGGGCATGCAATATTCCATGCATCTTCCCGCGTTGCCTGGAAATTCCATACCAGCTTACCTGTATTCATATCAATTGCCTGTATTGCGTCGCTTGTATTGGTGGCAGGCAGGCTATAGTTTTCGCCGGTGCCAATATACAGCAGGTTTCTTTTTGCGTCAATGGTAGGGCTGCACCATACCGGAGCACCGGATGGCCCGTAGAAAGGCTTGCCGTTTTTCTTTTTTCCCTGCGCCTTTGCACTGTCAGTAATTACGCGGTGGTACCATAAAGCATTCCCGGTTTTTGCATCCAGCGCCGCCACTGCGCCAGATGAAGTACAACAATCATAGCTGCTGTCTGCAGCCACCGCTACTTCAACTGAACTTACCGGTACAAACACTTTGCCGCCATATACAGCCACTGTACCTGTATTCATTGACAAAGGATCAAGCCCGGCCCTCGTACTCCATAAAATTTTACCGGCCTTAACATCTACAGCATATACAAACGTATTGCCGTCAGCAAAATAAGCCGTATAGTTTTCTCCGTCTTTTATTACAGCAATACCACTTCTTATACCTGAGGAAGCAGTAACATGCCAGCCAATTTTGCCGGTATTTTTGTTGAGCGCATACACCTCGCCGGTCTGGCTGCCCACTATTATCCAATCACCTGTTATAGCCGGTTTGCTGCGAACTTCACTTTCATCAGGAAAGGCGAATGACCACTGCAACTGCAGGCTGCCAACGTTTTGGGGCGTTATGCCAGACTGTGCTGCCGTTCTGAAGCCTGTGCCCTCAAGGTTGCCGCCCCAGCCGGACTGATCATGTGTTTCATCGCCGCCGGTGAAAGAAAAATCAGTGTATGCTGTTTGTGGCAGTGAAATATTTTTAAGCAGTTTTTTTGTAACAAACTGTGCAACCGCTTCACGTTGTTCTTCACTCAACCCGCCGGCCTGTTGGCGCATCTTGCCGTTATCAAGTGCGTTAAGCACTACCCGCGGCTCCGCAGCGGCAAATGTTTCAAGCGCCGGGGCTTTTGGAAAGGCAGGGTTACCATGGCAGTTAGTGCAGGTGCTTGTAAATACCTGTTTACCTGTTGCCATTATTGCAGCAGAATCAGGCTTTGCGGCTGTTGAACCGGGATGATTATTTTTTGAGGTGCCATTGCAGGCATACAAAAGAGTAATGCAAATAACAACCGGTACACTTATTTTTTGCAGCATAGGTTAAAAAGTTTTGAATGATTTAAAAAATGCGCTTAAAGGCTATTCTTTTTTAATGCAAGCATAGTGTGCCTCTCATCAATACGATATTCAGTTACGGTAAAGCCGGCTGCCCTGGCCCACCCTGCCATATCACCCGTATATACGGGCAAGTCATAGTTGCGTATATGGTCATATACCTGTTGCTTTTCATCCCGGGTTACCATCGCCCATGCAGTTTCTATATTGTGTATGTATTCTTCAATATATGCCTCTCTTTTTTGACCGGCATTGCTGAAAATATCAATTACAATCATTATGCCGCCATTATTCAGCCTGTTAAAGCAAGCCTGCAGCAAATTTATTTTTTCATCGTCCTGCAAATGATGTATGGCATAGCTGCTATGAATGATGTCAAAATTTTCCATTTCAATATCACTGAATGATTGCATAGGGGCACAGCGCAGGACGCATTTGCATGGTATTGCTGCAAGATTTTGCTTTGCAAATTCCAGCGCAGATCCTGATAAATCGTAACCAATGTATTCAGACACTGGCTGCAACTGTAATTGCGGTATTATGGGCTGTGCATCTCCACAGCCAAAATCAAGAACACGCATAGGAGTGTTTATATACGCACTGTTAAAAGCAGCGCGTGTTTTTTCCGCCATTTCTTTATGGCGCATGTAGTTGTAGGTAATTATTTTTTGATAAATATT
>DASZUX010000378.1:0-4615 GCA_035547455.1 Chitinophagaceae bacterium | reverse complement strand
TCCACCACGCGGCAACATTCATAATGGCATTAAATACTGCAGCAGGTGACTGCGGTACAAACAATGTGCTGCTAAAACTGCCTGTTAACATGTCCATATCTTTTTATTTAATAGTTCTTCTGATAAAACAAAGTTATTGTCTAAAAAGAATTTTCAAAGGGTGTAAAAAAGACAATATAAGGGGCTGATTTAGACACTACGCATCGTTATCTTCGCTTTTAAAAAAATATGAAGCATCTTACCATATTAGTACCTGAAGGAGAGAATAACCTGAGCAGCATAGCGGGCGCCTATAAAATATTTACCCGGGCCAATAAATACCAGGAAGAAAAAGGTAAGCCGTCTATATTTTCCATACAACTGGCAGGCATTTCAAATAAAGTAGATTTTTACGGGGGATTATTTAGTGTGCAACCGCACACGCATATTGCGGCGATTGAACAAACAAACCTGATAATAGTTCCCTCTTTAAATCATAATTTTCATGAATCGGTAAGGATAAATAAACCGGTAATCAACTGGATTGAAAAACAATACAAAAATGGGGCTGCGGTAGCCAGTATATGCACAGGGGCTTTTTTACTGGCCGCATCTGGTTTGCTGGATGGTAAAAGCTGCTCAACGCATTGGGCCGCCGCAGATGAATTCAGGGCTATGTTTCCTAATGTACAATTGCAGGCCGATAAACTGGTTACCGATAAACATGGCATTTACACCAACGGTGGCGCTTATTCTTTTTTGAACCTTATAATTTACCTGATTGAAAAATATTATGACAGGCAAACAGCCATTTACTGTGCCAAAGTTTTCCAGGTTGAAATAGACAGGCAAAATCAAAACCCATTTACCATTTTTACAGGGCAAAAAACGCATGGTGATGATATGATAAAAGAAGCGCAGGCTTATATTGAAAGCAACCTGCACGAAAAAATGCCCGTAGAAACACTGTCATCAAAATTTGCGGTAGGGAGACGGACGTTCGACCGGCGGTTTGTAAAGGCAACCGGCAACACACCTGTTGAATACACGCAGCGGGTAAAGATAGAATCAGCCAAGAAGGCGCTTGAAAACAGCCGTAAAACCATAAACGAAGTAATGTACAATGTTGGTTATACCGACGTAAAAGCTTTTAGGGAAGTATTTAGGAAAATAACCGGGATGTCGCCTTTGGCATACCGCGCAAAGTATAATAAAGATGCCGCGGTGTTATAGCAGGCCTTAAATTAAAACGGCGTTACTTCCTGCAATATGGCCCAACTACCCTCGGCTATTTCTGCTTCTAACTCCTGGTAATCCCAGCCGCAGTAACCAATAAACAGCTTAATATCCTTTTCTGTTATTGTTTTATTTTCTATAAGCTTAACTGCCTGTGTAAAATCGCCTTCTGTGTATATATTGCCAGTTACAGGTTTGCCACCCGTAATTACATCACTACGCCTGTGAATAAAAAACAGGTGTTCCGTATCAACCGGGCCACCCTCGTACAATGGCAACGGCGGGCACTGGCTAAACGCTTGCAGTTCATTAAACCTGCGCGGGAACATCCTGTTGATAATAAACCCCACTGCTCCATTGTCACCATGTTCTGTAATAAAAACGATGGCTTTTTCAAAAAAAGTACCGTTTAATAATTCAGTGCTTTGTATGCATGTACCCGTTAACATACCATAAAGTTAGGGAAGGCAACCGGAATTGAAATATGTGTAACTATTATAATAATACAGGTTTCTGTAAAGTGTTATAGCAAACGGCATTTTTTTTGCCAGGAATTTGCCCAAAGTCCCAAAAAATTCCAGCTATATGCCTATTTGAAACCAGGCGCTGAATTAAATGCAAATAACTCAGTAAGCTATGTATTAGTACAATTGCCGGCGCACTTAAATTATCATCCCGGGCAGGTTAATTATGTAAGACGAATGCTTGAATGAGTTACAAACGGGATGCCTGTATAAATAACGCCTGTGGCAAGGCAAGGGCTTCATGGCCCTTTTTAAGGATACAACCAGGTTATTTAATATTGGCAGCCATATTACCGCTGTACCAAATTGGCCCCGGTGAAGCAAATAATGCATGGGCGGAAGAATAACCGGCAAACAAGCCCCCTTTTTAAAATGCATTGGGTTCCGGGTAATTTTTAGAGGCATCATCCAGTACCAGCACCCAATCGCTGCCGCGACCAACAGATGTTGGGGTAAACGCTTTGGTACCGGTATTAGCAAACTCGCCTGTAGGTATGCAAAAACCATCACGCGGGTTAAACCACCATGCTCTTATGGCCGCTGCATTAAGTTTTGCCGTATTTATTATTGTTTTTCTGCCATAAGGTATATAAACCATCATAAAATCTTTTGCGGATGACACGGCAGCCATTTTATATTCAACGCCCTCCGGGTTATCGCCTATAATAACCGATTGATCCATAACCAGTTTTTGCCAATCCCGTTTTTCAAACATCCGCCTCATATAACCCATATCAAAGGCCCCGGGGTAGTTCATAGCAACATGCCAGTTGGTGCGTGCATAATTTACCGGCACACGGCCTTCTTCATACATCTGCCAAATATTATGATTACCATACGTATGGCCAGCCCCCCCTGAAAGCATGTTCCAGTAAGCGGCTTCACGCGTATCAAAATCGTCCATCCAGCCTTTTTCGGAGGGATTCCAGTTATTGGGATGGTCTTCATAATTAGGCTCTCCTATTATATGCGGTCTTACTGTTTTTAGCTGGTACGCCTTTATGTTTGTCATATAATCCGGCGATGCCACCCTGTGCCCGGTTTGGCTCATATCAAAATCAATCCAGTCGTCATCCGCAAAAAAATCATACGAGCTGCTGCCGCCGGATGGATGATAGGTAAGTAAATGCCTTCCTTTATCAACGCTTTTTATACCTTCTGCCATTGCACGGATAATAGCCATGTGGGTAGCATTCTGCGGAATACGGTCACCACCCAGCACATACACCAAATCTTTATCAAGGTACCGTTTTGCAATCCATGAGCCATACACTTTGGCGTTTTCAGGGGTAAAAATTTCCGGCCCGGTACCCCAGCGGTCTTTAAACCATTTATCAGCCCAGGTAGGCAGTAAGGCTACAATTAAACCCAGCTTGTTCGCCTCGTTAACAACATAATCAACGTGTTTAAAATAAGCTTCATTAGGTTTTTCCGGGTTGTTATCAATTAATGGCTTATCCCCATAAGCATTGGGTGTATTTAACCCGTCAAGCTCTGCCAGTGCTACAGCCTGTATTACCGTAAAACCCTTGGCGGCACGGTTTTGCAGGTATTCCTTCACTTCCTCCCGGTTTAAACGATGAAAAAGCTCCCAGGCAGTATCGCCCAGCCAAAAAAAGGGCGTTCCGTCCTTTTTCAACAAATGCCTTTTATCGCTGCTAACCCTTAACTGGGCAAAACCTTCAATATTTGCAATACTGAATATTATTAACAGTACAATACTAACTGCGTAACGCATAACCTGTTTTTTTAAATATGGCACATTAAAGGTTTTTAGTGTTCATTCTTACAGCAGCACTAACAAAACTTCATTTTATGGTATATTCCTATATTTCTTTTTCCGGGGTTGCAGGCAACATTCTAATGCAGGCTAAAATATACATAACTGCTGATATAATTTAATTTGCGCCGGGTATATTTAAAGCCTTTGTGTTATATTACGTGCAATAATTTTTAACGGTTAGCAAAACTTGCCTCCCGCCATGAAAGGTTTAATGATGGACTATCAACTGACAGTGCCCACAATTCTGCGAAGGGCAGAATCCCTGTTTGCAAAAAAGGAAATCATCAGCCGCCTGCCGGACAAAAGCATTCACCGTTATACTTACCGCGATTTTGCTATACGTACAAAAAAACTGGCTGTAGCGCTTCAGCAACTGGGCATTGGCCGGGGAGACAGGGTGGCCACCCTAAGCTGGAACCATTACCAGCACTTAGAAGCCTATTTTGCTGTACCCTGCATGGGGGCTGTTGTACACCCCTTAAACCTGCGGTTTAGTGCTGATGACCTTGGCTACATTGTTAACCATGCCGGAGACAAGATAATTATTGTTGATGAAGTACTGTTACCGTTATTTGAAAAGTTCAAACCCTCCATAACAGTTTCACAGGTTATTGTCATTCAGCAAACCGAAAACCCCTTGCCACATGATTATGCAAGCTATGAGGATATAATAGCCGGTGGTGATGAAACCCTGTTTGAAGCTTTTGAAGAGGATGAATATGCAGCGGCCTTTATGTGCTATACATCCGGCACAACGGGCAGGCCTAAAGGCATACTCTACTCACATCGTTCCATTATGCTGCATGCCATGTCGTTTGTCGCCGGCTGCGTAGGGCTTGGCCTTACGGAGCGGGACGTGATGCTTCCTGTAGTGCCCATGTTTCATGCCAGTGCCTGGGGTTTTCCGTATAACTGCGCGTTTACAGGCGCAACGCAGGTATTTCCCGGCCCTTACTTAGACGCAGAAAACCTTTTGCAGCTTTTTGAGACAGAGAAGGTGACGGTAACAGCGGGTGTACCTACAGTTATGATGAGTGTACTGCACAAACTGGATACAGAACCTGGTAAATACAAATTGTTTTTACGCACTATA
>DASZUX010000377.1:0-10919 GCA_035547455.1 Chitinophagaceae bacterium | reverse complement strand
CAGGTAAGGCTTATAAGGAAATTTTACAATAAGCGGTTATTAATTAATTTGCCGCGCTACCTTGTAGTATCGGTTAACACAAATGATGAACAGCAATATAACATCAAAGGCATTTCGATTTCGGGTAAGTTTGATAAACTTTACAATGACGTAAGCAAAAAACGCAACCGCCAGGAGCTGTTGTTATTGAATATCTTTAGGTCACTTGTTTTCAATTTTTTGAATAACTGGAATTTCAGCATTAACTATCGCCCTGAAGAATTAATAGATGATTTTTTAACCAAACTGGATGTTTTCATATTCGGCAGCGTAAATTTTTTTCTTTCTTCCGTGAATAATTTTATTGGGTCTTTAATTGCTGATGACATGCCAGACGCAATTAAGGGGCCACTTGCCCGTATCAGCGATATTCTTAGTGCAACCGAGCCGTTCCTTTCAAGCAGGTCAGTTAGCCACGATAGCCAGGCATTTTTTATTAACATCGTTAATGAAAATGTTGGGAGTGTATTCGCTTATACAGAAAAATACTTTGCAACAGAATCGATTACCAACCCACTAAACTTTCGCCTCAGCCATAATCAATTTCAGGACACCTCTTTTAGCTCAGGCGAGTATGCACTGCTTTCATTTTTCGCTCGTTTAAATTGGATTAAAAAAAAAGACTTGCGCGAAAATATCATCCTCTTAATTGATGAAGCCGAACTTGCGTTGCACCCTTATTGGCAAACACAATTTTTACAAACCGTCATCACATTTTTACAAGATGAATTTGCCCATAGAAAAATTCAAATTATCATCACCTCACATTCTCCATTCATAGTATCCGATTTGCCTCCTCATTGTATTATTTTTCTTGAAAAGCAAAATGGGGAAACAATAACTGTTGATCACTTAGAACGCCACAAAGAAACGTTCGGCGCTAATATACACCAACTCTTTACCGAGGGCTTTTTTCTGAAAGACAGTTTAATGGGTGAATTTGCGAGGATAAAAATAGACGCTTTAATTAAAGAGGTCAATGCCAAAAAGACTTTCACACAAGCAGAGTTTGAAAAATTAATGCCTTTAATTGAGATTGTAGGAGAGCCATTCATTCGTGCTAAACTACTGGAAAAGATGGCTAATGGCATGCTGCCGGAGGCGATAGATATTTTAATTCGGCAAAGGGAAGATGAATTGAACCTGCTAAAACAAAAACGGAATGATAAAAATTAAAGTAGCCAACATTGGCGAAATCGAAGAAGCTTTTTTTAACGGCATAAACAGCAATCTTGTAAATAAAATTGACTTTTATGAACTGGCTTTTGAAGTCATATCTGGAAACCGTGATGCTGCAGATCTCATCACATTTAACGCTATCCATGGCAATACCAAAACAGCGATGTTAAAAAAGTTTCTCCTAAATAAATCTTTGATAGCTGGAAAGAATGACTATCACTTGATAACGATCCAAGCTAATTTAAAACCGCATGTATTTATCAACAGAGCCAGTTATTTGACTATGTTGGGGGACTTAAAACAGGGAAATAATTTAAAAACGCTTATTTTAAACAGCCCAACAGGCCTCTTGGCTTTGGAAGCCCAATACACTTTTGCAGGGATTGATAACAGCATAGTAAATAAAATATTTTCGTACGGTAGTTTTCAAACAAAAAAAACAACGTTGATAGATGAGGAAGAAGAAAATCAAGATACTGATGGCTACGATGCTTATACATTAACCGATGCTTTAGGAATTGATGTATGCCCTTATTGTAATAGAGGGTACATTTCTACCATCGTAAGCGAGAAAGGGAAAAAAATATGCCGTCCGACGTTTGACCATTTTTTTGACCATGCTTCCCATCCTTTTTTAGCTTTGTCTTTTTATAACCTTATCCCTTCATGCACGATTTGTAATTCTACCCTGAAAGGGACAAAGCATTTCGAGCTGAACACGCACATACATCCATACTTGGAGGGATTTGAAAATGATGTCGAATTTGACTATTGGTTTAAGGGGTTACGGCCCGATAAAAAGCATCCTGCAAATTTTGAGATAGTTATCAGAACTAAAATACCGGAATTGTCACCAAAATACCGGCAGTTGGAAGGTAGCCCCGCTTCTGAAGATGAGGGAAACATTAAGGTGTTTAAGTTACGGGAAATTTATCAATCACATGCAGATATTGTGGGCGAGATACATACAAAATTGGATCGGAACAGCCCTTACTATGCGATTTCAATACTCAACTTTATCAAGGCTTTGAATACAAACAAAGAAGATTTTTATCGTTTTTATTTTGGCAATTATTTAAATGAGAAAGACTTCAATAAACGGCCTCTTTCAAAACTGACGAAGGATATTGTAAAAAAGCGTTTTCCAGAGCTTGTTTAATTAAACAAATAAGCAACGTTTTGACTATTTTCTTGGCCTGCCGCGATGCTCAAACGTATATTCACCAGTTAAAATTAACCTTATTGCATCAATGTAATTATCTATATCCAAAAAATGAGAAAGGCCGTAACCGTCAATGGTATAAAACCAACCGGCAGAAATGGGTTGTCAGAACTGATAGACTTTCACATGCCTGGCAATTGACAAATTCTATGAACAAAAAAAATTCCACCTTGCCAAGGAGGGCGTTAATTCCATGATTAGTACGGATGCCTTTGCAGCGAATTGGTGCTTTTGGTCTTTAGCCATGCAGTTGACACGCTTTATATCCGAATAAGTAATATCAACTCCGCATTTGCCAGAATATTGAAAGATATTCAGCAAAAAAACTCTGATCTTATTGAATGGCTATCATAGTTATTTGTTTAAAATCAAGCCCGCAACTTTAGAATTCCTTTGCTACTTAAAGGGTGGTTATTTGTTACCAACTTTTAACTTAAAATCAACATGCTCAATTCGCTATTCGTATAGTTAATCATATCGTTTAAACCCAATCAATTCACGGGGAGGTTTTGGGTTATGTAAAAGCTCTTTTAAATACTCAAAAATCAATTTTATTTTTTCGTCATGACTTGTTACCTCCTTTTCAATTATTTCCAGTTTAAGTAGCACATCCTTGTGATTTAGCAACATTTCGCGCATTTGGATGAAAATCCGAATAATTTGAACATTGACCTTAACTGCTATATCTGAATTAAGCACACTGGCCAACATTACCGCGCCATGTTCAGTAAAAGCATTTGGCAATGTTGAAGAAAATTTTAACCCTTTAAGGTGGTCGCATTTTGCGACCACCTCATTTTTCTCCTCCTCCGTGAGCTGAAACATAAAATCTGCGGGAAATCTTGCGGCGTTACGTTTGACTTGTTCGTTAAGCCTTTTGGTAGTTACGCCATATAACTCTGCCAAATCACGGTCAATCATGACTTTTTGATTGCGAATGAGCAAAATCTTGCTCATTATTAACTCATCGGTAATTATTGAATCTTGATAAGCTTTGTTCATTTTGGATTTTTGTTATGATTAATTAGAAACTTTCACGAGCATAGTTCCGCTTTGCCCTAATTTGTGCTTTAATATTTGCATATCCTCGCTCACCTTTCGGTCAATTATTTTCGCATAAAGTTGTGTAGTACGTATATTTTTATGGCCTAGCATTTTACCAACTGTTTCGATGGGTACACCATTCGTTAGGGTTATTGTTGTTGCGAAGGTGTGCCGGGCACAGTGAAAGGTCAGTTCTTTGTTTATGCCACAGCAATCAGCTATTTCTTTTAAATAAGAATTCATACGTTGATTTGATATGGAGGGAAATATGGTGCCATTTGCAACTGCTTTTGGATTGGATTTATATTTCGCCACTAACTGTTGGGCAAGAGGAAGCAAGGGAATTTTTGAGTCGGTATCAGTTTTCGTGCGTGTGGTATAAATCCATATTTCATTATCTATTCCTTTTACCATTGAAGCCGGCGTAAGCTTAATAACATCGGTGTATGACAAGCCGGTATAGCAGCTAAAAATGAACATGTCCTTCACCTGGGAAAGCCGTGCGTTATTAAAATCTTTTTGAACAATTAGCTTTAGTTCATCTGCTGTTAAGAAACTCCTGTGAGTTTCACGAGAGGTTATCTTGTAAGCTGTAAATGGATTTTTAGCAAGCCAGTCATTCGCCACACAGAGGCGTACTATTTTTTTAAGCTTCTTTATATTACCCATTGCAGAATTATGTTGTACTTTTTGTACAGTCTTAAGATAGAACTCATAATCTGTAATAAATTGGTGAGCTAGTTTTGCAATAGGATAGTCTTCGGTGCCATATTTCCACTTTATGAAAGAAGCAAGGGATGTGTAGGCCGACTTAAATTTTTTTAAAGTGCCTAATGCGCATTCTTCAGCATTTACCAATTCAGCAAACTGATCATTGTGGTATTGATATACCTCCAGTAACATCTTTTCCCTTGTTACTGTCTCCTTATTATTTAACTTGTCACCAATGGTAGTTATTGTTATAGGCTGGCCTGCTTTCAACAGTTCTTTTTCAGCTTCAAAAACTTTTGATTGCAATAAATCTAAATAGTGATTTAAAGTTTTTGCTTCTTCAGTTTTGCCTTTAATACGCCCTGCCTGGTAGTTCCAAATCTTTGGATCAACTTTTCTTTTTGCAGCAAATTCAACTCTCGCACCATCAATGGTTAAACGCATGTACACTGGCACTTCACCAGTTAAATAATTCTTTGGCTTCCTCAAAATAAAAAGAACATTAAACGTCTTGTTCATAAACGCACAACTTTCAATTAATAAAATTAGCGTATGAGATAACCTAAGACAAGATGTTTACGTGGTGAACATGTTGATAAACAACCGTTTATGCTCAATTCGGGAGTTTTTTATTTTTTGGTGTTGCGAACTCCCGAATTACTCACCAGAAATATGGGCTTTTTTGGGAAAATATGTAAATCGCTAAAATAAAAAACCCCACAAAATCAAGTATTTGTGAGGTTTCGTTTGTCTTTGCTGACCGCTTCTGTGATCCCGTTGGGACTCGAACCCAAGACCCATACATTAAAAGTGTATTGCTCTACCAACTGAGCTACGGAATCGCACCCTTTTTTTTATTTTGGGAGTGCAAAAATAGGGCAATTTATATTTGCACCCAACTTTAAAAATTATTTTTTCACAGCTTTTCATCCCGGTTTATCAACAGCATATAAACATCATATATATTATTTTTGCTGCTTTAATAGTTAAGTATTACAATATGTATTTTTTTAACGATAAAGTAGTAGTGGTTACCGGTGGTTCTGATGGTATTGGCCGCGCCCTTGTGCACGCCTTGCTGCAGCAGGGTGCAAAAGTATCAACCTGTGCACGTAATTACGATAAACTGTACCAGCTTAAAACCAATTACCCTGACAAGCCCTTTATTATTCATACCGCAGATGTAAGCAAAGAGGTGGATTGTGAGAACTTTATTAATGAAACGGTTAAAACATTCGGCACCATTGATATATTGATTAACAATGCGGGCATTAGTATGCGTGCATTATTTGAAGAAACGGGCCTTGATACCCTGCGCCGGGTAATGGATATTAATTTTTGGGGTACTGTGTACTGCACCAGGTATGCACTGCCATATATTAAACAGCAAAAAGGTACTGTTGTAGGCATATCGTCCGTAGCGGGTTACCGCGGCTTGCCCGGCCGCACAGGTTACAATGCTTCAAAGTTTGCCGTGCATGGCTTTTTGGAAGCGTTGCGTACTGAATTATTGTATACCGGGGTAAACGTAATGTGGGTATGCCCGGGTTTTACTACATCAAATATCCGCAATGCAGCCCTTACCAAAGATGGCGTTCCGCAGGGCTTTACCACGCTTGATGAGGGCCACCTTATGACAGCTGAAGAATGTGCCCAGCTTACTATTAAAGCGATTGCAAAACATAACCGCACGCTGGTATATACGTGGGGTGACAAGCGTACTATACTGATGAACAAGCTTTTTCCCAAACTTGCCGATAAGCTGGTACATAACTTTTTTTATAAAAAGGGCGAACTTGTAAAATAATTCTTTCGCCTGCCATAAATTACATGCATGCCTGTAATTACCCTTTCTACCGATATTGGACAAACTGACTATATAACGGGCGCCATAAAAGGCCAGTTACTTACAGCCGATGCATCTAATACCATTGTTGACATTACACACCAGTTATCGCAGTATAATTACCAGCATACCGCTTACCTGTGTAATAATGCCTTTAAGCATTTTCCGGCAGGCGCCTTTCATATTATTATTGTAAACCTTTTTGAAAGCCTGCCGCACCACATGCTTATTGCAGAGCATAACAACCAGTACATTGCCTGTCCTGACAATGGCATACTTACCACTGTATGCGGCGCCAAACCGGCTAACGTAGTAGCAATTAACGTTGATAGTGCCAACGGCTTTGGCGTACTGGCCTGTACACAGGCGCTTGCTTTGGCCATAAAACAACTGGCTATTAGCCCCAGCCTGCACCATGCAGGCACACCTGCCGTTAATATAAAAGAAAAATATCCCCTGCGCCCCGCCGTGGGGGCAGACTGGATTGACAGCCAGGTAATTTTTATTGACAGCTTTGAAAACGTGGTTATAAATATAACCCGCGAGGAGTTTGAGGAGCAACGCCGAGGCCGCGATTTTAAAATAATATTTACCCGTGATGAAGTAATTGACAGCCTGAGTGAAAATTACGCGTCTGTATCGCCCGGCGATAAGCTGGCATGGTTTAACAGTGCCGGTTATCTTGAAATTGCTATCAACAAAGGTAATATGGCTGGCCTCTTCGGCCTGCAGGGCTATACTGAAAACAGCGTAAACCAGGCCCTTATACACAACAAACTGCTGTACCAGACTGTACGTATATTTTTTGTATAACAATGATAATGCGGGTGACCAGGAAAGTGAAAATGCAGGCCCTGCGAGCATCTCCTCACTTCAAATAACTTCAGCTTTTTATATGTGCACAAGTGCATGAAACAAAAACAACTCCCCGTAAAACCGGGAAGTTGTTTTTATAAAACTGGCTATTTTGTAATTAGTTACTGCCTTTAACCCTGCTTTTTTCATCACCGGCGCCGCTATGGTCGTGGTGCTGCAGGCTCTGGCCTTTGTTAAAGCGGTAGGTAAAGCTTACGTTTACCACGCGGTTGTCCCAACGGTTGTGTATGGTAACATCTACGTTCTGGTACCTGCTGTAACCGCGGAAACTCTGCAGGTTAAGAAAATCGCTTACATTCACCCTTATCATACCCTTCTTCTTCATTATGCTTTTTGCTACTGCAAAATCAAGCTTGCCCATTGGCCTTGCTATTAAAATGCCTTCTACCATTTTGCTACGGTAAAAGCCGCTCAGTTCCAGTGTCCACCCTTTAGGCAAGGTAAACTGGTTTTGCATGTTAGCCATAAAACCTGTTGCCTCCACATCTATATCACCATAGTTTACAAAGCCCTTGTAGCGGTTATTAATTACCTGGCCATACAGGTTGCTGCGCCACCATTTTGTTACGGGTACGCTGGCATTCATGCTAAGGCCAAAGCTGCGCTGGCTGGCAATGTTGCTGCGTTTTACAAACGATGTGTGTGTGCTGTCAACCTGCTCCAGTACTTCCTGTATAATATCTGTGGTTGTGCTGTAGCTTAATGTTGTATTAAGTATGCTTTTGAATGAATGTGTCAGCTCAAAATTATTACTAAACTGCGGTTTAAGATACGGGTTACCCACCTGGTAGGTGTACTTATCAAGAAAATAGTAGAAGGGGTTTAATGATTCATAATCGGGCCGTTCAATCCTCCTGCCATAGCTTACTGAAAACTGGTTTTTATCATTTAAGGTATAACCCAGGTATGCTGTGGGAAACAGTTGCGTGTAGTTCCTGGTAAATGTTTGGCCGGTAGTAAGCTGGTTGCCCTTTGCGTTGGTATTTTCCAGCCTTAAGCCAGCCTGTGCACTCCATTTTTTGCTAAACTGCTTGCTAAGGTTAGCATAAGCAGCGTTAATATTTTCAGTATATACAAAATGGTTACTGCGGCCGGTATCAAGTATCCAGTCGCCGCCTATTAAATTGTCGTACTGGGCGTTATTATCAGTTTTTACATAGCTTGTTTTTATACCTGCTTCAAATTTGGCATTGCCTTTAAGCGGGTGGGTATAGTCTGCTTTAGCGCTGTATATATTTATATCGCTCGGCAACATACCTCTTAATGTTTCATCCGGCTGAATTTTATCTCCTTTGGGGTCGTAAAAATAATTGTAAAACATTTGGTTTGATGTTGAGTGGTACTGCACATAGTCCACATCAGCCGTCAGTTCACGACCTGTACTGTCAAAAGTATGGGTAAGGTTAAAGTTAGTGCCTATATTACGCCATTTGCCGGTTGAATTGCTGGGTGCGAGGGTTTGTGATTGCAGCACACCGTCAGCATCATAAATATCAGTTGTATTATAGCTGTTGTTTGTTGACGGACTTATGTAGCCGTTAACCACTATGCCAAGGGTAGTTTTTTTGCTTGCATAGTAATCAACCCCGGCCTTAAAGCTGTGGGTTTGGTTAATCCTGCTCATGTTTGTTTGCTGTTTATAGATTGATTCTATGTCCTGTGTCTGCTGATCCCTGAAATTGCGCACAAGGTCAAGGCTTTGTTTGCTCTTGTAATAGTTATAGCCATAATTACCAAACAGGTTTACCTTGCCTGTACGGTAATTAATGTTAAAGCTCTCGTTGGCTTTAGGGTAATAACCCTGGCCACCGCCAACAGTAACACTGCCGTTAAGGCCCACCACTTTTGTCTTTTTTGTTTTAATGTTAATAACACCAGCGTTGCCGGACGCATCATATTTGGCTGGCGGCTGTGTCATTATCTCAATCTGGTCAAGATTGCTGCTTGACAGGTTTTTGAGATAGTTTGCAAGGTCTGCACCACTTAAATAACTGGGGCGGCCGTCAATTAGTATCATTACCCCCTGTTTGCCACGCAGACTAACGTTTCCATCTTTATCAACAGTAATACCTGGCGATTTTTCCAGTACATCTAATGCGCTCAACCCTACGTTGGTGGGTGATGCATCAACATTTACCACGGTTTTGTCAATCTTCAGTTCAATAAAAGGTTTTTTGGTGGTAACCACAACCCCGCCCAACTGCACTGCCTGGGCCGTAAGTATTGCCGGTTTTATGGTGTACACGGGGTTGGCTGTATTAATGTCAAAAGTTTCGGTATAATACTGGTTATAGCCTATAGCCTGTATTGATACCAGGTATTTACCATCCTTCTTTACAGGCATATCAAAGGTGCCGGAATTATTAGTTACCGCACTTGTAACTATCGAGCTGTCTTTTACGTTCAACAACAGAACGGTAGCGGCATCAACCGCTTTTTGGGACGAAACCTGCCCTTTTACACTCTTTTCTGCAGCAGTTTGGGCAATTGTGCTTACATAAAACCCTGAGAAACATAGGATAGTAAGCAGCGTAAGGAACTTTTTCATATCATGTATTTTAATTAGTTAGGTATCTTTCATTAAAAATTACACAACAAAACTATGTACCTTGCTTTGCATAGTACATGGCTTTTAAGATGAGCGGTTTAGAAAATGGATAAGTGGCATACGCAGGGTTAAATGGAAAAAATGTTAAATAAGAGGGAGATTAGGCCATGAAAAAGTAAGTAAAAACTACTTCTGTACCAGCAGGTATTGCTTATGGAAGAAGCCAAGATGGTAATGAAAGAAGATTTTGTAAGAAACTGAGGATGAGTCCGGGGCATAAGTAACGTACAGTTGATATTCGCCATTATCACGGCCGGCACGCCAGGTGTCAGTAGAATCTGTAACCTCGGCCGGCCGGCCAAGGTATTGATGTACAATTGCTTTGGGTTGATGTAAGGGTATATTACCCCACCTGAAAGGCAGGGTTATAGCAGCAGCACGGGGCACTAAAACAAATATTACCATGCCAAGCACAAGAGCGCAGCCGCACAATAATATTACTGCCCCCCTAAAACGTTTTTTCATTAATTATGGCTTTGTTTTGCTATTTGCAGCAGCTTTTCATGCAGGGTTATTACCTGCGGCAGCAACAACTGCTGTTCATCGTTTATCAATACAAAATCGCAAAGGCGCTTTTTAATCTCATCATCAACCTGGCGGCTCATGCGTATAAGCACCTCTTGCCGGGTTATATTGTCCCGCTTAATAACCCGTTGTATGCGCAATGCCTGCGGGGCAAACACCCCAATAATAAGGTCTGTGCCAGCCGCAGAGCCAGACTCAAAAAATAAGGCCGCTTCTTTTACGGCGTAAGGGGTTTGCTGCTGCTGCATCCATTTTTCTGCAGCACTTATAGTAGCCGGGTGCACAATGGCATTTAGCTGCTCAAGCTTAAACGGGTCGTTAAATACAATGGAAGCGATGTATTTCCTGTTTAACAGGCCATTTATATAAGCATCCATACCAAATACAGCTATTATTTGCTTTATAATGTTTTCATCGCCGTTCATTATATTTCTTGCTGCTGTATCGGCATCAAACACGGGTATGCCCAAAACTTTAAAAATGCCTGCCACAGTACTTTTACCGCTGCCTATACCCCCTGTTAATCCTACACGTAATATCATAAAAACACAATAAACCTGTATAAAAAGAAAAGAGGAAAGCTTTTTACGCTTTCCCCGTTATAGCTTATTTAAACCAGCTATTATTTTTTTTCTGCAGCGGCGGCTGCAGCTTTATTAACAGCCTGTGTCATTTCGTGGCTTATGGCAGATTTTTCTATTTTCAAATAGCTGCCGGGGCTGGTTTCCAGGTGCACGGTGGTATCTTCATTTACCTTATAAATAGTGCCATGAATACCGGCATGTGTAACCACCTTATCGCCTTTTTGCAGGCCTTCTACATATTTTTTCTGTTCTTTAGCTTTTTTAGCCTGCGGCCTTATCATAAAT
>DASZUX010000376.1:0-2237 GCA_035547455.1 Chitinophagaceae bacterium | reverse complement strand
TATAGTGGCAGAAAAAGGTGCATATAATAGTGAATAAAATACCCCCCAACGGATGTTTGCGATTGGCACAATAATTTTACTACACTTACAAAAACACCATGGTAGAAGCCTTGCCTTTACCCCGCCTGGGTCACAGGGATTTATTAAAAGCAGCGAAGGATAATGAAAAAGCGGCAGCGCTGGTAAAATTGGTGTATGTTAATACCGGCGGGCCGGGTATCGCTCGCTTGCAGCGCGGTGGTAAGTTTGTTTACATATTTGATAACAAGCCGTTAAAAGATAAGCAGGAAATAGCGCGTATAAAAAAGCTGGTAATTCCACCTGCATGGACAGATGTGTGGATTTGCCCTTTACCCAATGGGCACATACAGGCAACCGGTTATGATGCCCGCAGGCGGAAGCAATACCGCTACCACGAACTGTGGAATATATTACGCAATGAAACAAAATATCACCGCCTGTACGAATTTGGCAAAGCGTTGCCGCAAATACGGCTTGCCATTGAGCGTGACCTTGCCAGCAAAACCCTAACGCAAAACAAAGTAATAGCCCTTGTGCTAAGCCTTATGGAACGTACCTATATACGCGTTGGCAACAGTGAGTATGAAAGGGCTAACGGCAGCTACGGGCTAACCACGCTAAAAGACAAACATGCCTTCATAAATGGCGACAAGGTTATTTTTTCTTTTAAAGGCAAAAAAGGAGTGTACCACGACATAAACCTGAAGAACCGGCGGATAGCAAAAGCTGTAAAGGAATGCAGGGATGTACCGGGTAAAGAGCTGTTTCAATACTATGATGAAGAAGGGCACAGGCGGCCTGTTGATTCAGGCATGGTGAACAGCTATATACGCGAAGCCGCCGGGGCTGATTTTAGCGCGAAGGATTTTAGAACATGGGCAGGCTCCCTGCAGGCCCTCCAGGCTTTTAGTGCCATAGGGGAGGCACTGGGTGAAAGTGAATGTAAAAAGAAGATAATACAGGTGCTTGATACGGTAAGCGCCAAACTGGGTAATACCAGGGCGGTGTGCAAAAAATACTATGTTCACCCTGCGCTGGTAAAACTGTACGGGGATAACAAGCTTTCAGCTTACCTGGAAGAACTGGATACACTGGAAGCCCCCGACGATGCAACCGGTTTAACCCGCGAAGAGCAGGTGCTGATGAGGGTGTTGAAGGAGTGATGTGGTATATTAAATAACTATATTTATTGAATTCTTCTCTCTCTCTCAAAACAGAAGAAAAAAATATTTTCCCGAAATGGCGCCTCCCGTTTTATATGCTAAAGCATGTTATAGTATATAAATTCCCCCATAAACAGCGTTTAATACATGCTTCTTCTTTCAACCATTTTCATGCGTTTAACAATAGTTACAAATTGGTTATCAATACCTTGTACACCGGCTAAAGGCATTAAAAGAAGTGCGGCATACTTTAAGCAGCGCTTATTAACGCCTGTGGATAAACAACATAGCGATTTGTAACAAATTAATGTTTTTAAAAGCGGTTGACATGCTAAAAATGTTTACCTTTGCGCCTCAAAAATCGGGAGTGTAAGCAGCACTGCCGGCTTTACGAGTGTAGAGTTAAATGTTACGTGTTAAAAGTTTGGGGTTAAAATGCTGCCGTACGCTGCAAAAACCGTTAACTGGCAACTATAACCCTCAAACTCAACACTTAAAACTATAAACAGTAAACAACAACATTTTATGGCGGACTTGAGATTTCAACGCAACTTTGGTATTGCTGCCCACATTGACGCCGGCAAAACCACTACTACCGAGCGTATTTTGCGCTACACGGGTATGATTCACAGGATTGGTGAGGTACATGACGGTGCCGCAACCACAGACTGGATGGAACAGGAAAAAGAAAGGGGTATTACCATTACCTCAGCCGCTGTAAGCTGCCAGTGGAACTTTCCTACTGACAAAGGCAAGCAAACCGATGCTACCAAAAAATATTACTTCAATATTATTGATACCCCGGGCCACGTGGACTTTACCGTTGAGGTAGAGCGCAGTATGCGTGTACTGGATGGTCTTATTGCCCTGTTTAGCGCGGTGGACGGTGTGGAACCCCAAAGCGAAACAGTATGGCGCCAGGCTAACCGTTATAAAGTACCCCGTATTGGTTTTGTAAATAAAATGGACCGTGCCGGCGCAGACTTTTTAATGGTGGTTCAGCAGGTGAAAGACATGCTGGGTGCTAAAGCAGTGCCCCTGCAGTTGCCCATT
>DASZUX010000375.1:0-2968 GCA_035547455.1 Chitinophagaceae bacterium | reverse complement strand
AGGCAAGCAGCGACAAGCCGTTGCCCGAATACTTGTGGCCCCTGTACGAGGAGAGTAAACAGTATTACAATCAATTATACACTCATTCAATAAAAGCGTAGCCGTATGCAGCAGAAATTTTATACTGAAAATGAAAATATAAAGGTATTCATAAAAGATGGCCTGTACCCGAGGAGTGAAGCAAAAGTGTCAGTGTTCGACAGTGCCGTGCAGGGTGGCGATGCGGTATGGGAAGGTGTAAGAATATACAAGGGTAAAATATTCAGTCTTGATGAGCATATAGACCGTCTGCTGGCCTCTGCCAAAATAATGGCTTTTGCAAATATCCCCACCAGGGCTTTTATTGTTGACGCTATTAAGCAAACACTGCGCGCTAATAATTTTTACGATAATGCACATATACGGTTAACCCTTACCCGCGGCGAAAAGATAACCTCCGGCATGGACCCCAGGCTTAACCAGAAAGGTTGTACACTGATTGTACTGGCAGAATATAAGCCACCAGTGTATAACAATGCAGATGGTATAAAGCTTATTACTGCACATATAAGGCGTAACTCGCCCATGCACATTGACTCAAAAATTCATCATAACAACCTTATCAATAACATCCTTGCCAAAATAGAAGCCAATTATTGCGGGGCAGACGATGCTATAATGCTGGATAATCTGGGTTTTGTGGCAGAAACCAATGCCTGCAATGTGTTTATGGTAAAAAATGGCATATTGCTTACCCCCCATGCAGACGCCTGCTTGCCCGGTATAACCAGGGCGAGGGTGATAAAGCTGGCAAAGCAGTTAGGTATTGAAGTGGTGGAAAGAAATATTTCTATTGCGGAATTTTATACTGCACACGAAGTATTTACCACAGGTACTATGGGCGAATTGACACCCGTAAACGAAATAGACGGACGGTTTATTGAAAACACTGCCGGCACCAGCGTTCGCCAGCGCATTTATGAAGCGTATAAAGCCTTAACCGAAGAAACAGGCGAACCGATTGATTAGCTGTTGCTACATTTCAACATAATCGAGTTCTTTATGGTAGGTTTCATGGGTAAAAAATACCGATAAAAGGCCTATTGCCATCACTACAATGCCGGTTATCCATCCGGCTTTTACGTAATCGCCTGTATTGGTATTTAACCAGAGGAATAACATGGACACGAGGTTTAAAGACCCGCGTACCATATTAGGTACAGTGGTGGCAACGGTAGCGCGTATGTTAGTGCCAAACTGTTCTGCAGCCATTGTAATAAATATTGCCCAAAAACCAGTGCCGAAGCCTAACAGCGCCGCTGCTGCATATACTGTTGAAGGGCTGGCGCCATGAAGATTGAAAAACCAAACCAGGCCAATGGCCACTATAACATAATATACGTACAACGTTTTTTTCCTGCTTTTGAACGCCTGGCTTATTACGCCTGCAAGTATATCGCCAATTGATATTGCTGCATAAGCAAACATTACCGCTTTACCGGGATCAACCGGGCCGGTAACGCCCATGTGCGATGCAAATTCTTTTGAAAAAGTAATAAGAATACCAATAACATACCATGTAGGCAGACCGATTAATATGGCGAGCATATATTTTTTAAAGCGTTCCCAATTTGTAAATAATGAAAAAAAATTGCCCCTCTGTACACTTTCTTTTTGCAGGTTTTTAAACATACTTGATTCCAGCACACCTACGCGAAGCAGCAACAATACAAAACCCAACCCACCGCCCACAAAATAGGAAAGCCTCCAGCCAGTTCCATCGGGCTGAACAAAATGTTCCTTTAAAAAGTAAGCTACCACAGCGCCTGTTAAACCAAGCCCTGCCACCATGGAGGTGCCCAGCCCGCGTTTTTCTTTTGGCAGTAATTCGCTTACCAGCGTAATACCCGCGCCAAGTTCGCCTGCCAGGCCAATTCCTGTTACAAAACGCACCCAGGCATACTGGTCAACCGTATGTACAAAACCATTGGCAATATTGCCCAGCGAATAGATAATAATGGATGCATATAATACATTAAGCCTGCCTTTTTTATCGGCAAGCACACCCCATATAATACCGCCGATAAGCAGCCCTAACATCTGCAGGTTTAATATAAAAGCGCCATCGCTTGAAATTTGCGCGGCGTTAAGCCCCAGCGTTTTTAGGGAAGGAATGCGGATAATGCTAAACAACAGCAAATCATATATATCAACAAAATAGCCTAAGGCGGCTACAATAACAGGCAGGGAAAGAACGCCGTATTTTTTTTCGTTCATGGCAACCGGTTGAGGTATGTAAATATAGGTGAAAAGTTGAATGAGCAGGCGATTGCCGGGCTATGGCAGACGTGACGCATTAAAAAATTTTGAAGTTTTTTGTATTAAATACTCAAGCGCAAACCCGGAATGTTTTATGCGTCAACTCTGCGGGCTATGGCAAAAATCATCTTCAATTGTACTATGGTAAGGGCAACCGGCAATAAAACCTGCAGCTGCCCGCATATTTAAGAAGATTTACACAGGTTTCTTCTTTGAAAAAAACAGTTTGTATAATACGGGAGCTGTCGTAATTAAAATAATAATCATGGTAATCGCCTCAATGTGGTCTTTAAGGCTGTAACCATATTTCTCTTCTACCCAGGTTTGCAAAAAATGTCCACCCAGCATCATGCTGCTTACCCAGCATATACTGCCGATGATATTATAAAAATGAAAAGTCTTTTTATCCATTTTCACAATGCCGGCAACAATAGGGGCAAATGTGCGTACTATAGGTAAAAATTTTGCGAGGAAAATAGTGCCCTTGCCATACTGCTCATAAAAGTCATGGGCACGCATCAGGTGTTTCTTTTTAAACAGCCAGCTATCTTTACGCTGGTACAGCAGGGGTCCCGTTTTACTGCCAAACCAAAAACCTGCTACGCTGCCTAATATTGAGGCAATAATTACCATTATAATAATAACACTGTAGTGCAGCCCGAAAAACTCT
>DASZUX010000374.1:0-3967 GCA_035547455.1 Chitinophagaceae bacterium | reverse complement strand
CAGTGGCTTAATTTTTGAGGAAGTTTTGCCCCGGTGGAAAGACTGAAAATTTTACAGGTTATTTCAACAATAACAACAAAAAACAACTGAATGGCCATTTTAAAGTTCCGTATCTATTTTGAAGAAGATGATGCGGTTTACAGGGATGTAGTGATTAAGCACACGCAAAACTTTAAAGATTTGCATTTTGCTATATTAAAGGCATGGGAGTTTGACAGCAAGCACCAGGCAACCTTTTACCGCAGCAACGATAACTGGCAGCGCGGGCGCGAAATAACATTTGAACTGTATGATAAACCCTACAAGGCGCAGCCCCTGGTAATGGCCGATACCACCATTGGCAGCGAAATTTTTGATACGAACCAGAAGTTTATTTACGTGTACGACTTTAACAAAAACTGGACTTTTTTGGTTGAACTGATAAATGTGAGCAAAGATGCCAGCAGCAAAATAACCTACCCTGCCGTTACCCGTACGGAAGGTATTGGCCCGCAGCAATACGGCACACGCAGTATGCTGGGCAACAAGTTTGTGGACATTGAAGAGAAGTATGACCTGAGCAGCGATGCAGCCGGTTTTGGCAGCGAAGGAGAAGAGGGAAGCGAGGATGCCGGCACCGGCGATGAAGCAGCCGGAGATGATGCCGATGAATATTAATATTGTGTAAAGTTTGCATTAAATATATAAAATTCATAAGGGCTTCTTAAATTGGCAGTATGAATATACTTGTCACCGGGGCGAATGGGTTTCTTGGCCAGCATTTGTTAAAATATTTTTCGGCCGGGGAGTGGAATATAACGGGTGCAAGCAGGGGTAAACGCCGCGTACCCGAAGATATAACCTCCGGATATATGGCTGCCGACCTTACAGACAAAGAGGCCGTTGAAGCAATAGTAAAAACGGTGCAGCCGCAGGTAATAATACACGCTGCTGCCATAAGCAAGCCTGACGATTGCGAAAATAATAAAAGCTATTGCCTGCAAAATAATGTTGAAGCTACCAGCCATTTATTGCAGGCCTTTAAATTAGTACAAACACCAGCCCCGCTGTTCATTTATCTTTCAACCGACTTTGTATTTGGCGATAACGGCCCGCATGGCGAGGACGATGTAAAAGAGCCTTTGAATTTTTACGGCCAAAGCAAACTAATGGCTGAAGAACTTGTAATAAACTGTGGACTACCCTGCGCCATAGTACGGCCGGTATTTATTTACGGCGACGTGTGGGACGGCGTACGGCCCAGTTTTTTGCACTGGGTTAAAAACAGCCTTGAGGCGCATAGAACCATTAAGGTAGTAAGCGACCAGTTGCGTACGCCTACCTATGCGTATGATATTTGCAGCGGTATTAATGCTATTATAAAGCAGCAGAAAACAGGTGTGTATCATCTTGCAGGCAAGGATGTTATTTCGCCATACACAATGGCTGTAACAACGGCACGGGTGCTGGGGCTGGAAGAAGGGCTGGTGGAAAACGTAACTTCTGAAACGTTTCCCGAGCCGGTAAAAAGAGCAAAACGCTCCGGCTTAAAAATAGATAAAGCTGTACATGAACTGGAATATGCACCGGTAAGCTTTGAAGAGGGGGTTAGAAGGACTTTTAGATTGCAGATGGAAGATGTTGCGGATGGCAGATTTTGATGAGCGGAGATAGGGATATGAAGATTGTATTACGCGCCTTGTGCTGAAGCGGGCATAACAACCAATGTGTAACCGCCGCAGTGCAATGAGGGTTTTGCCCGCAGGGGGCAATAATGCTGGCCAAAAAACGGTAATAAACATATACAGTAATAGCGTATGGTTGATGATTTAAGATTGGGGCAATTTAAAAAGCGCACAACCTGTCATCCTCAACCTGAAATTAACAAGGCGGGTACCACCATGCATACACCTTTGGAGAAATATTTTGCGCAGCGGGTTAAAAACCTCTTCAACAACCTGCACGATTTTGAGTTGAACGGGGATGATGTGTCGCTGCACGACCTTCGGGTGGAGATGAAGAAACTGCGCTCCATCATAAAGTTTTTCAAGCAGGTGTACCCCAAGCAAAAAGTTAAAAAAGCCGGGCATATTTTACACGCTATATTCCAGCAGGCAGGGGAGATAAGGGAATACCAGATATTGCAGCAATGGCTGCAGAAAAACCAGTTTGCGGCCATCGAAAAAACGTACTTACCCCCGGAGCGGCTGGAGATTATGATACAGCGTTTCAGGCTTAACAGCAATGCCAATAAAAACGACCTTAAGGAGATAATTGAGCAGGTAAGCCACCTGGTGCACAGCACCAACGAGATTCTTGCCGAACAATACTATACAGAGCTGAATGCCAAAGTGGCCAAAATGTGCCGCCGCAAATTGCCGGAAGCAGACTGGCATGAACTGCGAAAACTTATAAAGCAGCGTATTTATGCGTATAACTGGGTACGGCATGATACTGAAAACGACGACCCGCTGTTTAGCTACTATAACAAGCTGCAGGAGCTGATAGGCCAGTGGCATGATGCCGATATTATAAAGGACGTTTTCAGCCAGAAACAAATATACCTTTCGCAGGATATTGATGTGCAAAAAGACTTTAGCCCCGCCTGGGACAAAATAATGGCCACACTTAAACAGAAAGAAAAGCAGGTGGAAGATATGCTTAGCAGGTACCCGCTGCAGCAGGCCCAGCAACAGGCTGCAGATTAATGCCCGTTCATTCTCTTTCAATAAATATCTGTCTGCAGCGTTTTACGGTTAAGTTTGCGCGATGAAAAAATTTATTACTGCCTTTGTTGTGGTGTTACTTATTGGCGCAGCAATATATTATTATAACACTCAAAGTAACAGCAGCCCGGTACCCGCAGCGGTAAATATTACCTATACTTACCGGGCTGATGAAGTAATAACAAACCCCGTATATACTGCTTACTTTAATTATACCCTGCGCGAGCCATTGTATGTAAGCTATAAGTTGTACCATGGCGGCGGTAATTGCAGCCGGCTGCACATGCACTTTAAAGCCGGCTACGTGGCCAATACCGCTACGGCGGATGATTATAAACATTCGCCGTACGATGAAGGCCACCTGTGCCCGGCGGAAGATGAGGCGTATGATTGCGGGAGGGAAGAGGAGACCTTCAGATTTTACAACTGCCTGCCGCAAACACCAAAGCTTAACCGCGGTATTTGGAAAACATGGGAAACACGCGTGCGTGCAGAAAGCCAGGACGACAGCCTGCTGGTGCTGTGCGGTGGTATTTTTGGCGATAAAAGAATTGGCAACGCAGCCGTACCCGATTACTGCTGGAAGTTAGTGTACAGCTTAAGCGCCCGCCAGCCGCTGCATTGTATAATTTTCGCTAACGACGACAGCAATGAAGCAGAAGATATAACTATTGATGCATTGCTGCGCCGGGCAGGTTACCCGGTTGAACTGCCTTTTAAATAAAGGCTAACAGTACAGGCCGGGAAACTACGGCCGGCTATTACTTTTATGTGTGCGGCTTATTTTATGGTTATATTCTTACAGTTATGCTGAAAAAAAGGCAAGCCGTTGCCGGCTATTTTAATAGTTGTTTTTTCAAACTGCGCATCCTGCACATCGTCTGTTACAACAGCGGGGCGGTAATCTTTAGCAGCATTGTATACTGCAACGTTATTCATGGACAACCGGCGTGCATGCCTTATGTAGAAGCCCCATGCAGGAAGCTCTTTAAACATAGAGAATTCAGGGTACCTGGCAGGCAATTCAGGAATGCTGTCCAGTTCATCCACGCTACGCCGGGCAACAAACCTGTTTCCCCCTGCCGGGTAGTGTATAGCAACGTTATATAAATACACGCCCGTTAAAGGTGCGCCGGGCAAACCCGTCATTACCACAGGGCATGTATTGCGTGGCTGGTCTTCTACCGGCCCTTCGTAATCATAACCTTCGTCTGCTTTGCCTTTAGCAATATACACCTCCATATTGCTGATGGTAATATTAT
>DASZUX010000373.1:0-7377 GCA_035547455.1 Chitinophagaceae bacterium | reverse complement strand
AGAAAATGCGTAACAGCGATGCCGTATTGTTTGGCGCAGTGGGCCATCCCAAATATGACAATGATCCATCTGCGAAAGTTCGCCCTGAGCAGGGTTTACTGAAAATGCGTAAGGAACTTGGTCTGTATGCCAACCTGCGCCCTATAAAACTGTTTGATGAACTGCTGGGTGCCAGCAGCATTAAGCCTGAAATTTTGAAAGGCGCCGATATACTCTTTTTCCGAGAGTTAACGGGCGATATTTACTTTGGCGAGAAAGGCCGTAAAAACAACGGCGATACCGCTTACGACATTGCTGAATACAGCCGGTTTGAGGTAGAGCGCATAGGCCGCAAAGCTTTCGAAGCCGCCCGCACCCGCCGCAAAAAGCTATGCAGCGTTGATAAGGCTAACGTTATTGAAACAAGCCGCCTTTGGCGTGAAGTGATACAGAAACTGGCACCGGAATACCCGGATGTACAGGTTGAATACCAGTTTGTAGATGCTACCGCTATGCTGCTGATAAAAGACCCGCGCCGTTTTGACGTGGTGGTTACCGCTAACCTGTTCGGCGATATTCTTACAGACGAAGCTTCTCAAATTGCAGGCAGCATGGGTATGCTGGCTTCAGCCTCTATTGGTGACGGCACGGGGGTATATGAACCCATACACGGCTCTGCGCACGATATAACAGGAAAAGGTGTAGCCAACCCGCTGGCATCTATCCTGTCTGCTGCACTATTGCTGGATATTTCTTTTGGTTTAAAAGAAGAATCTGAAGCGGTAATCAATGCAGTAGATAAAGTATTGAAAGACGGCTACCGCACTCGTGATATTGCCGACAGCACAACACCGGCTGATAAAATTTTAGGTACAGATGCAATTGGTGAGCAGGTGCTCGGTCATTTATAAAACTTTTTTACAATAGTGCTTCATTAAATCTTTGTTGCTAAAAGATAAAAAGGTACATACTTTAAAGTGTGTGCCTTTTGTGCTTATATAATTCCTTTAAATTTGTAGAATATCGTTCGTGGATAAACGCATTGCAGTAGTGTACCAGCCATACCAAATTTCACTGCGACATTATAAAAAATAAATAGCAAGTTAGGTTTTGTAAACAACAAACTGCTGCAGGCTGCGTTTATAATGCAACCATTGAATTATCGGCTTACCATTACCACCTAAACTGTTCGTATGAAAAAAACGGTTATTCTATCCCTGCTATGTTTTACCGGCATAATGTCTATATGCCAAATAACACCAAGAGGCTTTATATTAAAAGGTAAAATTACGGGTCAACCAACTGGAAAACTCATCTTGTATTATGCCAGTGTCAATGGTAAACAATCTAAAGACAGCGCGGTAATTCATAATGGTACATTTGTTTTTAAGGGTACAATTGACGGGCCTTCTATGGCTTATTTACAGGGAGATATTAAATCCATGGCCATGGCTGACCCAAACGCTATTTCTTTTTTTATTGAGCCGGGAAATATAAACATAACCGTAAAAGCGGGCGATTTTAAGCACGCTGTAATTACAGGCTGCAAAACACAGGACGAAGCAAAGCAGCTTGATGACAGCAAGGCTGACCTGTACAAAAAACTTAAACCGCTGGAAGATGCCTACACCAAACTGAATGATATTTATATTCAAGCTATACATGATAAAAAGCCGGAAGCCCAACTGGATTCGTTAAAAGAAAAGGCAGCAGCCATGCACGATGAACTTCAGTCTTACTCGCCGGAATTTCAAAAAATAGATTACGCTTTTTTCGCCAGCCACCCGCATTCGTATGTAACGGCTTTTAACCTGCAGTTTTATGTAAGCGATCTCACGCTTGACTCATTAAGAATGTTCTACAAAAACCTCGGCGCCCAAATTCAGCAAAGCATTTACGGCAAAGAACTTGCAAAACAGTTAATGCAACTGGAGAGCGGCTCACCCGGTGCAATTGCAAAAAATTTCTCCACAAAAGATATCAACGGTAACCCAATAAGCCTTGCAGATTTTAAAGGCAAATATGTGCTGCTTGATTTTTGGGCAAGTTGGTGTGTTCCATGCAGGCACAGTAATCCCCATCTTAAAGAGTTATATGCACGGTATCATGATAAAGGACTTGACATTATTGGCATATCAGACGATGATACTGATAACGATGCATGGAGAAAAGCGGTTGCCAAAGACGGTATTGATATATGGCACCATGTGTTGCGGGGCTTTAGCATGGAAAAAATGCAAAAGGGCGAACCCAATGATGATGATATAAGTAACAAATACGGTGTGCATAGCCTGCCTACTAAAATACTAATTGATAAAAACGGCACTATAATAGGCCGTTATGATAAGGCTACTGATGAAGAACAGGCCGAAATGGATAAAAAGTTGTCGGAACTTATGCAATAAGCTTTATTGCTTTAGCCGCACATAACGCTCAATATTATAGCGGTTAACACCTATGCTGTCTATTTTCTCCACGCCCTGTATAGTAAGGGTATCATTAAGTATGCTAACCGTAAAAGGAAAATCATGCCCTTCCCATTGCCTGTCGTCGCAATATTCAAGATGCTCGGTATAATTACTGTCTTTCAGCGTATAGCTGCCTGCACCCGAGCTGTATATACGCGTAGCTGAGTCTTTACCATGGGCCAGGTCGTGAAGGAAAAATGCAAAATGGTCACCGTTAATTATTTTTATGAAGCTTTGACCTTTAGTGTAATCAGTAACTGCTGTATCTGTTTTTTGAATCAAGGTACCAGTTAAAAGCTTCCATGTGCCTTCTATGGGCATTTTTACACCCGCTGTTTCCACCTTTACATGACAGGCAAAAAACAGGAAAGATATTACGCTTAAACCGGCTAATTTTCTCATATTACAATTTTTGAAGTTTGCAACAGCAAGATATATTAAAACACATCCATTAAAAAAAATACTTGCAAAAGCCATTAAATTGTCTTACCTTACTGTTTCATTCCTGTCAGCATTTTCTCCAATTTTTTTAGTCAATTCATAAATTTTATATATGGCAACTTCACAAAACACCAGCGGTAGTGGCATTAGGCCATCACTTGTCCGCAACTCATACCCAGATGTGCCGGAAATACCTTACCAACATACCTCAATTGACATGCCCAGTGTGATAGCTTTTGCCAACAGCATCGTTAACGCTTATAGTATTGAGCCCGTCCGCACAACTTATTGCATATTCAGAAACGAAAGCGGGAACGGGCAATTTGGCGTAAACAATAATTATGCGGGATTACAGGCCGATGCAGGAGTTTGGCAGGGATTAACAGGTGTAGTAGCCACTTGCGTTCGCGTGGATAATGCAGGTGATACCAGGCGTTTCATTTGTTTTGCACCGGAAAATGGATATAAAATATCGTTTGAATTTACTTGTAAAAAAGTGGTACAGCGGGGTATGTATATTGGGGCTGCGGGTGTTAACACAACTGATGACCTTGCACAAGCTTATTTTAAAAAATGGGTAGCAAATGAACATGAAGTTACCCCTGAAAATATCGGCAACTTTAAAAGTCTTTATAACTCTTCGGTTAAAAATATTGTGCAGCCCGGCGAGCCGGTATCGCCTCCCCCATCACCAACATCCGCTACCGAAAACGTGATAAAAAGCATACAAACAAAACTGGGCATTGCAGCTACTGGTACTGCCGATGACGCCACATGGCTTGCAGTGTATAATAACATTATTGGCCCCTATGCTGAAACCGCCGACGCCACGACACTTGTTATTGCTATACAGCAAACCTTTAACCTGCCCGTAACCGGTTTTGCCGATGATGCTACTTTTGCAGCTGTAATGCAAAACATAACTTAATAACCCCTCCCCCGGCGTGTCATCATAATTATTTTATTCCGTCCTCAGGCTTTTTGCAGGGTTTGCCAGGGCCGCTTTAAGCGTGTGAAAAATTACGGTAAGCATGGTTATGAGTAACACCGAAAGTGCAGCCAGTATAAACGGCATTACCCCCAACCCTGTATTATACGAAAATAAACCCAGCCACTTATGCATAAACCAGTATGCCACCGGGAAAGCAATAAAACAGGAAATGCCTACCAGGTACATAAAGTTGCGTATAATAAGCGGCACAAGTTGCATAATGCCTGCACCCATTATTTTACGCAGGCTTATTTCTTTTTGCCGCTGCTGGGTAGTAAACGCTATTAAGCCGAGCAGGCCAAGGCAGGTAACAGCAATAGTAAGTATTGAAAAGGCTGTAAATATTTTGCCCCTTTTCTGGTCTGCAGCGTATTGAGAGTCATAATCCTTGTCCAGGAAAGTATATGAAAATGGCAATTCAGGGAATATTTTCTTCCACGTGCTCTCTACATTTGCTATAGTACTATTGATGTTATTTGCATTTAGCTTTAACTGAAACCCATTATTATAAGGTCTATAAAAAAGAATAAGAGGTTCAATAGGATTGTACAATGATTTTTGGTTAAAGTCTTTTACCACGCCAACCACTTCAAGGTAGTTGCCGGATGTATCGCCTGGATATTTTACCCTTTTGCCAATCGGTTCATCCCAGCTAAAATATTTTACCATATTCTCATTTACTATAATACCATGCGCGGTATCCTGCAATCCCACAAAACTGCGCCCCTTTACTATTTTCATGCCAAGGGTTTTAAAATAATCTTCGTCCACCCCATAACAATTCACCCCCTTATCAACATAACCATTTTTTGACTGTACCGAAAAAAGATTAAAATTCATACCTCCGCCTGGTACAGACTGGGCTGTACTTACAGCAATTACCTGTGGGTTTTTAACTATGTCTTCTTTAAACGCCTGTATCTTGCTTCGTATATCACTGTTACTGTTGGCTGTAACAGAAAGCACCTGCTGCTTATCAAAGCCAAGGTCAACCTTGCGCAGGTAGGTAAGCTGGTTATACACCACCCATGTACAGATAAGCATTATCATTGAAATAGAAAATTGTACAACTACAAGTACGCGACGAAGAGTAACATTACTTGATCCTTTTGACAAACTACCTTTTAAAACGGTTACCGGGTTAAATTTTGACAGGTAAAAAGCCGGGTAGCTACCACCGGCAAACCCTACAAAAATCACCACTCCAAGCATTATAAGCGCTGTACCGGGCTGCAATAGTGATCCGAATGTTATAAACTTGCCTGATAACATGTTAAACGCGGGCAGCAATGCAGCAATGGCACCAATACTGAGAAGTAATGCGAATAGTGACACAAGCACAGACTCCACTAAAAACTGTGTTACCAATTGCGATTTGGTTGAGCCGGTAACTTTACGGATGCCTATTTCCTTTGCCCTGCGGGCTGAACGCGCAGTGGTAAGGTTCATATAGTTTATGCAGGCAATTACCAGCATAAACAAGGCCACGGCCCCAAAAATGTATATGTAAGACATACTGCCGGTTTCTTCAGGCTCACCAGAAAAATCCGAATGAAGGTGTATGCTTGTTACAAGCTGCAGGCCATAGTGAATTTTAATATTGTATTGTGCAAAAATAGGCGCCATGTATTTTTTATACATGGGTAAAAGCTTGGTATCCAGTACCGTGGGATTAACATTTGGTTTTAAAAGCACATACGTAAACATAAAAAAGCTGCCCCAGTTATTACCAAAATCCTTTGGTAGGGTGGCAACAGAAATAAGTGCATTAAAAATAAGATGCGAATTTTTAGGTATGTCCTGCACAACTCCTGTTATTTTAAACACATCACCTTTATCATTCTGCAACGACTTTCCAAGGGCTTTTTGGCCTCTGCCAAAATACTTTTCTGCGACACTTTGGGTTAGTACCATGCTTTTTGGCTCCACCAGGGCCGTTGCCGGACTGCCTTCAAGAAACTTGTAAGTAAAAACTTTGAATACATTACTGTCGGAATAATAAATTTTATCCTCGTATATACGTATATCGCCGTTTTTGTATAATGCTTTATCGCTGGCTACAAATCTTACGGATTCTTCTACCTCGGGATAATCCTTCTTTAGCGCTGGCCCCAGCACAAATTGAGTTCCCGTCCATCTCATCTCGGGTTTATCAGGCTCCTTTATAAATGAATTTACCCTGTAAATACGGTCGGCATGTTCATTATAACGGTCATAGCCAAGCTCATCTTTAATATAAAATATCAGCAGCAGGCTAAACGTAATACCAATGGTTAGCCCTACTATATTCAGCAAGCTGTACCATTTGTCTTTTTTAAGGTTACGCAAGGCAACAAGCAAAAGGTTTTTAAGCATCTAAGTTGTTTTAATATGGGGCAATATAAAAACGTACCTGCAACCGCAAGGTTACAGCCTACTATAAGAATCACTATCACGAATTTACGAAGCAATTCGTCGAGTTGCTCATAGATTATATGAACGGCGGAGTTGGAGGGTTACCCGGCGAGTGGTAATAAAAAAGCACCGGCATTATTACCAGTGCTGCAAACCGCGTTAATAAGGTTCATTTTACTTTGGTAACGAGCACCACATACGTCCTTGTAGTACCATCCTCACCAGCAACAGTGTACCGGCAGGGATGCGAGAAATCCTGCAGTATGTTTTGCTGGGGCCATACAGCCGCACCGATGAAGGTTATTTTGGGATAAACACTGGTAATATCGGCTGTTTCAGTTACCTGGACAAAAACACTATCAGCGGTAATTTTCGTTCCCACCTGTTCCGATTCAAACATTTTGCCATCAGGGTGCTGTAACTGGAAGTCGAGAATACATTCATCTGTGATGGAAAATTTTTTTTGGCAGGAGATTACAGCACCAACAGTTGCCGATACTATAGCAAAGCCAATTAATAACTTACTTCTAAACGCTGAAGCCGGGGCAAGCATAGGTATAAGAGTACGCAATTTGCCAGAAGGCATGTTTTTTTTCATGTATACGGAGGTTTAAATAAGATACGGAACTGACGTTAAAATAAAGATAAGGGCATTATATAGATTAATTCATTTACATATAATCATTAATATATATGTTTTGCATATAGAATTATTTATGTATCATATTCATTTAGTGCATGTTAGATATTTTTTAAAATAAGTAAACTAATTTTTTTAATATAAAGACAGCCAGCTCAAACATCGATTTATTACTAATAAAATGAGTATTTGTACATTGCCGCCCTCAATTATAAACACTTTATACTAATTATCAACAAGTTAACAGGTGTTAATAACACAAACTGAATAGTTATTCACAAAAAATAGTTATTCACATGCCTTGGGGTAGCTAATTTATTTAGTTAGTTCAGCCTCAAAAAGTCTGTAATGCAGTGTTATCAGTGCATGGGATGATATAACATGTCAAAAAGATTGCAGGCTATTTGAAAAAGTTGTAAAAATCTTGCAATTTAGAGGATGCTTACTTCGCCCAAAAAACATAG
>DASZUX010000372.1:0-7787 GCA_035547455.1 Chitinophagaceae bacterium | reverse complement strand
AGTTGGCAGATGATATGGCCAATTAAAATATGGCTCTCCTGTATGCGAGGGGTATCAGTGGATGGTACGTTAAATAAAAAGTCGCTGTAAGCCTTCATCTGCCCGCCGGTGGCCCCTGTAAAACCAATGGTGATAATACCTTTCTCACGCGCTGTTTCAAAAGCCTTTACAATATTGGCCGAATTGCCCGAGGTACTTAACCCCACCAGTACGTCACCAGCCTGGCCGGTGCCTGCAATTATTCTTGAATATACCACTTCGTAGCTGTAATCGTTGGCAACAGCCGTAAGGTACGATGTATTACAATGCAGCGCATCGCTTGGCAGGGCCGGGCGGTCTTTATAAAACCTGCCTGAAAACTCCGCTGCCAGGTGTTGCGCATCAGCAGCGCTTCCGCCGTTTCCGCAAAACAATACTTTTTTGCCATTGTTAAAAGCAGTAGTAATTACAGCAACTGCTTCTGCCATCCGTGCCTGCATTTCCTTATCTTCAAGCACCTTTTGTTTTACTGCAACAGAAGCTGCTATAATATCGTATATTTTATTTTCCATATTATTGAATCGTCCAGGAGGTTACTCCCTGCTCGGTAAACTGGTAAGGTTTTATTTCGCCGCCAAAAGTATTTAATGTTTCTATCACTTTATACCGTGTATTGGCCGGGCAGTAAAAAATCATAAAACCGCCGCCACCTGCACCGCTTATTTTTCCACCTGTTGCGCCCGCTTTTTTGGCGGCATCATATATTTCATCAATCCTGCTGTTTGATATATTATGCGCCATTCTTCTTTTTTGTTCAAAACCGTAATCAAGTATCTCGCCAATTTCGTGCAGCCGCCCTTTTAACAATGCTTCTTTCATCATCCGGGCCTGCTCCTTCAACTGGTGCATAGCCTCAATTGACTTTTCGTTTTTGGTGAGTACATTTTTCTGCTGCTCTTTAATAATAGTGGCGCTTTCGCGGCTGGTGGAGGTAAAATACAGCACCAGGTTATTGCCCAGTTCGTGCAGGTACTCCTGCCTTATACGCAGCGGGTTTACAATTACCTTATCCCCGGCGTAAAACTCCATAAAATTTACCCCGCCGAAAGTGGCAGCATATTGGTCCTGTTTACCGCCGGCAAGGCAAAGGTCCTTTCTTTCAATTTCATAAGCATAATGTGCAATATCGTACTCACCCAGCGGCAGGCGCAGCATTTCAGCAAAAGCGCTTATAATGGCAACTACCAGCGTTGATGATGTGCCCAGCCCGCTGCCCGCAGGCGCTTCCACGTAAGTTGACAACCTGAAATTGGTTAAGGGCACACCGTAGTCCTTCTGTATGCGGTTATATACACCCTTCAGCAGGTCTAACTTCCCATCAACAGGCAACTGGCCGGCCCATTCAAAACGCTGCTCTTCCTTCCGGTCTAATGCCTGTATAATAATGCCATTTTCTTCTATAGGCTCAATACTTGCCATTGCATACTGGGAAATGGTAGCATTAAGTATGGCCCCGCCATACTCGTCGCTGTAAGGGCTAACATCCGTACCACCACCCGCAAGCCCTATACGTAACGGCGCTTTGCTCCTGTATATCATAATCAATTTTTTATAAGCCTGCAATTAATAAATACATGTTTTTACAAATTATTTTTCCGGCCTTATTAATGGCTGCCCTGTGCCAGTTGCTTTATCGTATTTACCAGTACGGTCCAGCTATATTTTTTCTTTTCTTCCCGCAGGTAAGGTAAAAAATATTCTTCGCCATATTCGTACAAGGCCACTATGCCTTCAGCAATAGACGCAGCATCCGGCTGGCAAACCAGGCCAACTTTTTTATCAGGCACCATGTCCGGCAGGCTCCCCACGCTGGTTACCAGCATGGGCTTTTCAAAATGATAGGCCAGCGGCGTTACACCGCTTTGAGTAGCATTGCGGTAGGGCTGAATAACAAAATCGGCGGCAGAAAGATAATATTTTACTTCACTATCGGCAATAAAATCCATCCGGTCTATTATCATATCCTCTACGTGCAAACCGGCAATCAAATCGTCATACACTTTTTTATCTTCATAACACTCCCCCGCAATTACCAGCCGTATTTGCCTTGCAATACCGTTGCCCTGCTGTTTTAGCAGTGCTATAGCTTCAATCAGTAAATCAAGCCCTTTATACTTTCTTATAAAGCCAAAAAACAAAATAAACCGGCCATCTTCCTCCAACCCCAAATGCGCACGGGCACCGGCCTTACTTATAATTTCACCAAAATTATCATATAACGGGTGTACCACCTGCAGCGCAGGCTTTTGGGTAAACTGGCGCAGATCACTCATCACTTTCGCACTCATGGTAACAAATGCATCGCATGGCTGCAAAAAATATTTTGTAAAAGCTGCATCGCCCGGTCTTTTTTCGTGCGGCAGCACATTATCAGTAATGGCAATAACCCTGGTATACCTGTTTGCTTTAACCCTGCGTAATATGGTGCCGAGGCACGGGCCCATAAAAGGCAGCCAGTAACGCACTATAATAATATCCGGCTTTTGTTTTTTTAAGCGGTTGCCGGTTATAAGCCAGTTAAGCGGGTTTATGGAATTAATGCAAACTTTTATGTTTATACCGGCGGGTGCAGGCTCCGACGAATACTGTGTTGTACCGGGGAACAGGAACGAAGGATACTGCAATGAAAAAGTGTAGATGGTTGCTTCATCGCCCTGCTGCTGAAAAGCCCTGGCAAGCCTTTCATCAAAAGATGCCAAACCACCTCTTAACGGGTGTGCAGGGCCTATGATAACCACTTTTTGCATGGCGCAAATTTCACGGATTGTTGGTTATCACAATCCTAATTTTTTTTCAATAAGATAGGTATTCCTTTCAGGTGAGTTACGCGCGATGAGTTCTGATACAAAGCCTGCCAAAAACAACTGCATCCCTATTATCATGGCTGCAAGCGCAATAAAAAATGCGGGTTTATTGGTAAGGCTGAAATTTTCAGAGGTATATTTAGCAATGGCAAGATAAATTATACTGATAAAGCCTACCATAAAAAACAGGGTGCCATACAACCCGAAAAAGTGCATAGGCCTTTTACTGAACCGCCCGACAAAGGTTACAGTTGCAAGGTCAAGAAAGCCGTTGATAAACCTGTCGAGGCCGAACTTTGTAACACCATATTTTCGCGGCCTGTGTATTACCACTTTTTCGGTAATCTTCCTGAAGCCCGCCCACTTGGCAAGCACCGGTATATTACGGTGCATTTCGCCATACACCTCAATGCTTTTTACCACTTTTTTACGGTATGCCTTTAAACCGCAATTAAAATCGTGCAGTTTGATGCCCGATATGCGGCGCGCCATAGCATTAAAAAACTTTGAAGGAATATTTTTAGTAAAAGTATTATCGTACCGCACTTTTTTCCAGCCGCTTACCAAATCGTACCCATCTTCCTTAATCATCCTGCGCAGTTCGGGTATTTCATCGGGGGAGTCCTGCAGGTCGGCATCCATGGTAATTACCACATCGCCCTTAGCAGCTTTAAAGCCTTCATTCAACGCGGCAGATTTACCATAATTACGCTGGAATTTTATGCCCTTTACGTGCGGGTTTCTTTCCGACAGGCTTTCAATCACCTCCCAGCTATTATCGGTACTGCCGTCGTCAACCATAATTATTTCATAGGAAAGCCTATTTTCAGTTACCACGCGCTCAATCCAGTCATGCAATTCAGGCAGCGACTCGTCCTCGTTAAATAACGGTATTACTATTGATACATCCATCAGGATTAGCTGAAATTAGGGTTGTCAAACGGGTTATTTACCGAAGGGTTCTTTTTTGCAATGGCAGCACCGATAGCAGAGCCGATAGCCCCGGCAATAGCGAAAAACAAGAGTATCCCCCCCATAGCAAAGGGTATAAAAAATTTGCGCATTATTTCAATGCCCTGTTTAATTTGTTCATCGGTTGCCTTTCCATCCTTTTCCATTTGCTTTCTTGTTGCCTCTGCAATCTTGTCAATCATCTCGGGAAATATAAACTTTACCGACACCAGGGTATAAACTGCCATTAATGCTGCTATAAAGGCAGTTGTTTTAAACCCTTCGGCAAAAACATTACCAAAGGTTACATTACCATCCATTTGTTTGGCATAATACACACAACTCCAAATAACCCCCCCAATCAAAATAACATATTGTAACAGGTTAAGCAGTGTGTTTTGATATTGCTCCGTTATATAAAGCACAAAGCCATAAAGAATCAATATAAAACAAATAATCAACCCTTTTATAACAGGGGTAGCACGTTTCTTTTCCATATTAAAAATTATTTGTTTACAATAATATTTTCTTTTGTTACAACAGCAAGTACCCTGCCCGCAAGTTGCATGCCGGTAAAAGGCGTGTTATACGATCGGCTTTTTATAGCTGTTTTTTCGAGCGTAAACGGCTCGGCCGGCGCAAATAAACTCATTTCAGCAGGCACTCCTTCGGTAATAGTAGCCAAAGGCAGGTTAAAGATTTGCCGCGCACTTACAGAAAACAATTGTGCAACACGGCTTGCTGTTAAACCCGGCGCCGCAGTATTTACCACCGCAAAAGCTGTTTGCAGGCCAATCATGCCATTTTTAGCATATTCAAACTCGCAGGTTTTGCTGTCCCAGTTCTGGGGCAGGTGGTGGGTTGCAATACAATCAACAGCACCGCTCCTCACTCCCTCCCGCAAGGCTTCCATATCTGCGCGTGTACGCAGCGGCGGGTTTACTTTAAGGTTGGTGTCATACTCCTGCAGGTTTTCATCACAAAAAAACAAATGGTACGGGGTTACGCTGCAGGTTACATTCAGTCCCGCTTGTTTGGCGGCCTGTATTTGTTGCAGCCCTTTGGCAGTAGAAACACCGGTTATATGCAGCTTGCTGCCGGTATATTTAAGCAACTCTAAATCACGGTGAATAACCAGTTCTTCGGCAATGGCAGGTATGCCGGGCAAACCCAGCCGGGTAGAAACCACACCCTCGTTCATCAGCCCGTGGCTGCCTATGCTTTTATCAACGGGTACCTGTATAATTACACCATTAAACGCTTTAACATACTGAAGCGCCTTAAGCAGCAGCCCGGCAGACTGTACCGGCACTATGCCATCACTGAAAGCTATGGCCCCGCTGGAACGCATGTCGTACATTTCGGCCAGTTCCTTTCCTTCAATTTCTTTGGTAACCGCGCCAAGGGGGTGCATTATTACTGGCAGTGCGGCAGATTTTTGCACAATATATTCCACCTGCGATTTGCTTTGCACACCGGGATTAGTATTTGGGATGGTAAATACCCTTGTATATCCTCCCGCCGCCGCCGCAGCAGCGCCCGATTCCAGCGTTTCCCTGTATTCAAAGCCGGGGTCGCAGAAATGGCTGAAAATATCCACCCATCCCGGCGATACGGTTACACCCGTAAACACAGCCGCGACTCCTGCATCTTCAATTGAGTTATCTATTTTCTCAATAAAGCCACTGGAAATTAAAATATCTTTTATTGAACCGTTATGAGGCGAAAGCGGATCGGCAATAGTAACCTGCTTCAATAAAATCTTCATGCGAAGGCAGTAAAATTTTGCGCAATATACTGCGATTTTTACAAATGGGCGATTACCCTTCCGGGGGGTGCGCATTAAATACCCCAGATTGCGCGTAAGTGCTTAAGATCATAGCTGTTAGCAGCTTTTGGGTATTTTGCTGACAGAACAAGGGAAATGCAAACACGAGGCGTTACCAAGGGGCACACTGAGGCTCTTCCCGCTATCGTTTTAGTAACCGTTGCTCTATTACCTGCATTACATTATCCCTGTAATTGCGGCTTATAGGTAAGCTGGTGTTTTTCAGCATTACCTGGTTGCCCTCGATGGCATTTATTTTTGAAAGGTTTACAATAAACGACTGGTGTATTTTTATAAAATCTGTGCCGGGCAACTGGCTTTCTATGCTTTTAAGAGTAAGGTATGCCAATATTTTTTTATGCTCCGTGCAAATACTTACATAATTACCCATGCTTTCGGTGTATAAAATATCCGCCAGTTCTACCTTTTCAATTCTTTTGTCGCTTCGTACAAATATGTAGGCAGAAGTGCTTGCCGGCAACGGGGCATTCTTCATGTCATAATAATCTCTTGCCTTTTGTACAGCCTTTAAAAAACGGCTGAAAGCAAACGGCTTAAGCAGGTAATCAATAATATCCAGTTCATATCCCTCCAGCGCATACTGGGGAAAAGCAGTGGTTAAAATAACCAGGGGCTGTACTGAAGTTGCTTTAAGGTATTGCAGGCCTGTTAAACGCGGCATTTCAATATCGAGAAACATAATATCCACCCGGTTATTTTGCAAAAAAGCATCTGCCTTTAACGCGTTTTCAAATTTACCCGCTATATCAAGATAAGGCACCTGCTCGCTGAATTCCTGCAGAATTTTACGGGCCACAGGCTCATCATCCACAATTACACATTTTAGTTTTTTCATATAGTGAGTGTTAAAGCAACCTCGTATAAATCATGCTGCTTTTTTATATCCAGCACGTACCTGTCCTTATACAGCAGTTCAAGCCGCCGCATTACGTTATTAAGCCCTATGCCCTTTGATGCTGCCTGCACTGCCTCGCAGGTATTACGGCAGGTAAAGTACACTTTATTGTCTTTTTGCCCAAGGTAAATTGATACAGTATTCTCCTTACTATCCCGCGTGGCATATTTAAAAGCGTTTTCAACAAAGGCCATGCACAGCAGCGGGGCAATTTTAACGTGGTTGTCTACCACATTAACCACCAGGTCAATCGTCATATTATCATTGCTGCGTGCCCTTTGTAATGCTACATAGCTTTGTAAAAACCTTATCTCCTGTTCCAGTTCAATCATGTCAACATCTGCTTCATACAGGTTATACCGCAGCAGGTCGCTGAACTGCACAAGAATATCCCTTGCCTGCTGGTTGTTTATATCAATATACCCGTATATGGTGTTTAGCCCGTTAAACAAAAAATGCGGGTTTATTTGCGCCCGCAGGTATTTAAGTTCGGTTTGCAGTTGATTTATTTGTATGTTTTTAACCTGCTGCCGCTGCTCGCTCCATTTTTGCGTGTACAGCAGCATTGAAGATATAAGCACAAACCAAACGCCGTAAAAAAGATTCCACTTAAAATAGTCGGGCAATTTCATTACTTCATCGGGCCATACCACTGCATCCCAGTATAACTGCACCCAGCTTCGCACAAGGGTAAAAGTTATGATAAGCACTATGATGCTGATAACATACAGCGCCGCTCTTTTTTTCTCCAGCAGGTATGGAATAAGCACAAGCGTATGCCCGTACACCAAAAAAGCCATCAGCAGCAAGTGCACCGCCAGCGGCTCAAGGCTAAAGGCAAAACTGCGTTTCATAATGTACCCCTGTGAATCAAGTATTACAAACAGGCTGTACATAAGCCAGAACAGCACATGAAATATATACCGTGTTTGAAAAATTTTACGCACGCAGTATCGTTTTACAGGTACACAAACAATTAGTTTTTTTGCTGTGCTTCAAAGTGCTGTATCATCTCAAATATTTCCTTCCGCTCAAAAAACCGTGCCCAGCCAAGCGGCGTGCTGTCATGCCAGTTATCTGTTATGGTCACATCCGGCTTTGCAGCAAGGGCCATTTCAGCAAGGGCAATATCATTTTTTTGTGCTGCAATATGCAGTAAGGTAAGCCCGCCTTCGTCATACCGCCGGTTTACTTCGGCGGGGTTTGCCGCAAGCAATGCCGCAGCGCGTTCCTTCCATCCAAGGTACCA
>DASZUX010000371.1:0-1930 GCA_035547455.1 Chitinophagaceae bacterium | reverse complement strand
ATCAAGGGCAGGTCGGTAAAAACAGATTTATCTAAAACCTTATCAGGAAAGAAATCTCTTCCTGGTGCACCTGTTAAAAAAAGTGGGTTTTTCAACAATTCTTCTTGTTCTAACAGCATATCATCGGGCAATACGCTTATTAAAGAAAAATCTACTTCATTATCTTTTATACTTTGCAGCACTTTGGTTTTATTTGTCACATCCATTTCAAGGTCTATTCCCGGGTTGGCGGCCATAAAGCCAGACAAATACACGGGCATCACATATTTGCCCGTAGATGCTACAGAGATGCGTAGTTTACCCGTTAGCAAACCTTTGTATGCTTTAGCCTGGTATTCCAGCATGGACGCTTCTTGCAGTATCCGTTCGGCCGCTTGCGCAACGCTTCTGCCAAAATCTGTTACATACAACCTCCTGCCAATTATTTCCGTCAACGGTATTTCAAATTGATCCTGCAAAGTTTTTAGTTGCAGAGATACTGCAGGCTGTGTGAGATGAAGCTCCTCTGCAGCACGGGTAATACTATGGTGGGATGCTATCGCTACAAAAACTTTTAGCTGGTGAAACGTATAATTCATAAATAAATACTTATAAATAACAAAGTAAATATAAATAATAACTAATAAAATGATTTAGCCACCTTTGAAAAAAATAACCAATATGACTAAAATAACTATTGCACGCGGCGACGGTATTGGCCCGGAAATTATGGATGCTACTTTGAAGATATTAGCTGCAGCGGGGGCTGCCCTTGATATTGAAGAAATTGAAATTGGAGAAAAAGTGTATTTAAAAGGCAATTCCGCCGGGATTGAACCAAAAGCATGGGATTCCTTAAGGCGAACAAGGGTTTTTTTGAAAGCGCCTATCACAACGCCGCAAGGGGGAGGGTTTAAAAGCTTAAATGTTACCACCAGAAAAGTGCTTGGCCTTTATGCCAACGTAAGGCCCTGTGTATCCTACCATCCTTTTGTACACACCAAACACCCGGCAATGGATGTTGTGATAATAAGAGAAAATGAAGAAGACCTTTATGCTGGCATTGAGCACCAGCAGACCGATGAGGTTGTGCAGTGCCTTAAACTCATATCCGTACCTGGCACTGAGAAAATAATCCGTTATGCATTTGAGTATGCCAAAGTGTATGGGCGTAAAAAAGTAACCTGTTTTACCAAAGATAATATCATGAAAATGACCGATGGCCTTTTTCACAAGATTTTTGACCAGGTAGGCGCAGAATATCCTGATATTGAAAAAGAACATTGGATAGTTGATATAGGCGCTGCAAAACTTGCTGACACCCCTGAGATTTTCGACGTGATAGTCATGCCTAATTTATATGGAGATATTTTAAGTGATGTTGCAGCACAAATATCCGGCTCTGTGGGGCTTGCTGGCAGTGCAAATATTGGGGAAGGAGTAGCGATGTTTGAAGCCATCCACGGCTCTGCCCCGCGTATTGCAGGGCAAAACAAGGCAAACCCTTCCGGGCTTTTACTGGGTGCTATACAAATGCTTGTGCATATTGGCCAGCCGGTTATTGCGGGGGTAATACAAAACGCATGGCTAAAAACACTGGAAGACGGTATGCATACATACGATATATACGCCGAGGGTGTTTCAAAGCAAAAGCTAACCACTACACAATTTACTGAGGCTGTTATTGAAAGGCTGGGGCAAAAGCCTGCCTCATTAAAAGCAGTTGATTATTCGAAGGCCAATGCCAGCATAAAAGTAACACTCGCCCCCAGGCCGGCAAAAGAAAAACTGTTGGTTGGCGCTGACATATTTTTACGATACCCATCAATTAGCCCCGAAGCCCTGGCAACAATTTTAGAAACGTTGGCAACTGGTAAACTTAAACTAACCATGATTACTAACCGTGGAACAAAAGTTTGGCCTGAAGGGCTGCCTGAAACATTTTGTACGG
>DASZUX010000370.1:0-16306 GCA_035547455.1 Chitinophagaceae bacterium | reverse complement strand
AGCAGGAAGGAAGCAACGATCCGTTTGTATATAAAATGTATATGCTCAGCTTTATGCTGGATGGATTGCCAAAGGCAGCGGATATGCACGATGCAGTTGCGGCATCATCAGCACTTGATGTATGGGTAAAATATATGCAGCAACTGGTAACACAGGCCATAAGCATACAGCCGGGCATACAGGGCAAAATTGCTCCTTCCGGGGATGAGAGACATGGAGTAAAAACGGTCTTCGATTTTATTGACAGCCTGCGGCAAGATTTTTCTGCTGCCTTTGTACAGTTTAATATGCTGTACCAGCAATTATTAGATAGCGCTATTATTGATTTGGAAAATGGCAAAAGCAATGCACAACTTGAAACAGCAAAGGCAAAACTTGAAATGCTTAAAGCGCTTAAACCCCCGGATGGCTTGCTGGAAAGCGAAGCAGATGTAACCAAAACCATTATTACGGGGCGCAGCGGCATATTTAAAGCCGGAAAGCATATTGATTATTTCAGGAAAGGAAAGGACGCGCTGGCACATTCCGAAGACATAGAACTCTACGACCCGAAGGCTGAAGCCAACCCGCCGGAAAAAGCTATGAGTGCAAAAAGGATGTTTGAAATACGGGATAAACAAATAAATGCGCTTGAACAATTATACGGGTTTAAAAAAGATGAACACGGCAGTATAACTGCAGAGGCGAAGGAAAACGCTGCTGCCATAAAAAGCGCAGGCTTGCTGCATTTGCACAATGATAATGACTGGCGGAAGTTTTTGCTGGAAAAATATAAACTGCATAAGGCCGCCAATAACAACGATAAGTCAAAAGCATTTGATGCTACCATAAGCACCATAAAAATGTACATGAATGCGTTTACGCTGCACACCCCGCATAATATTATTGAATCCAAAAGTGTTAACCAGCTTAATATAAAGTTTCCTGAAGCGCTTACAGGCCAGTTGATACACGACTGCGGTGTATATGCGCTGCGTATTGTGTATATGCTGTCCCTTATTAAAGATGATCCCGACCTGGCCCTTGATATAAAGTTTATAAAACTGCCTCTGCACACCGGGCTTATTATTACAGGCAAAGGTCTGCCCACTTATATTACCCATAACGATATGATAACGCCTGTTGAAGCGGCGGAAGTTGCTAAACGCCGCACGGCTTGGAATAAAGAAACGGCGAAGATGGGTGGTGATGAAAAGGACAACAATCAGTTTATGGCAGAGCTGGCCGCAGAAGAATTTATACCCGGTGCAGAAATGCCTTACCGGCTTGAAACAGTGCCACACGTTAAAGACAGCAAGCGATATGCTGCAGAGCTATGGGGGTTTTATATGGAGCATGTTGTGCCAGATGTGTTTTCTCCATCTGTAGTAAACCCGTCTGACAAAAATTTCAGGGCGCATTTAATGTACCTGGATGTGCTGGAAGCGTACAAGGGATTTTACAATACTTCATACCTTACTTTTTGGAATGGCACCGTGGTTAAAGAATGGAAGGCACGCAAACACCAGTTACAAAATACAACAGGCACCACATTTGATAGCTTGTTCGAAGCCTATAAAAAGCCGGTGGAAGCGGCATTTAAAACAGCCAACACCAATTTTGATATGATACGCGCAAGGCTTAAGGAAATAAAGGATACAGTGCTGGCCAACCCTGGCATTATAGCTAAAAATACAAAACTTACTGATGCTGACAGGATGGTTAAAGTAGCCGGGGACTGGATGGAGTTGCAGGGAGATATGGCTACTGACCCTGACGTGCATAAAAACAATGACAGGCGAGATAACGAGGTAGAGCCGCTGGATTAATGATTGACAACAAAATGCAGTATGCGAATATTTAATGGTAAAAGCATAACCGGTAACAATAACAATGTGCAGGAAAAGCCGGCAATTACCCAGCCGGGTAATGCCCGTGAGCAGCAGGCAGATGGTATAGCCAAAACATTCATGCAAAGAAACGCCGCCTGCAGCTTCTTTAGCCCTGCAGGTGCAGGTGTGCAACAGCATGCTTCGGAGAAAACCGAAAGCTACACCTCATCCCTGCAGGGGGAGGGCAAGCCTCTTTCTCAGCAGGAAAAAAGCTTTTTTGAGCCGAAGTTGAGCGCAGATTTATCAGCCGTACGCCTGCACCACGACAGTAATGCCGCAGCCTCTGCCAAAGATATGAACGCAAAAGCCTATACCATGGGCAATAACATTGTATTTGGCAGCGGCTATTATAACAGCAACTCTAACGAAGGCAGGCGCCTGCTTGCGCATGAACTTACCCACGTAATGCAACAGCAAGGACAGGCGCCGGTAATACAGCGGGAAAGGGAATTAAACCCGGATGAGTCAAAAGAGTGCTTAAAAAAGGTGGATGATGCAATAACAGCACTGGAAAAATCAGCCGCTGATGAAAGCAAGCACCTGCCCGATTATATAAAAGAAGCGATAAAGGTGTTGCGGGAAAAACGAACTGCAGGAAAGGTAAAGTGTTATGCTTTTGAGGGCATAAAGCATGGCCGCGTTGACTACACAAAAGATGAGATACAGTACGATGGCATAAATCCCGGCTGGATAAATGAAACTACAGTTCTGCACGAAGCTGTACATGCGTTGCATGGCAAGCAGCATTCCGCCAGTGCCAAAAAATACGGAAAAGCAGTGGATGCCAACAAGCAAATTGAGGAGAATGCCGGCAGTAGTGATGTTGATCTTTTGCGTTGGAAGGCGTGGAGTGAATACTGGGCCTACCGAAGCACACAGGAGTATTATAACGACAGGCAGCAACGCCCGGATGACGAGATACATAAAGCGGTAATGCAAATACACGAAGTAAAAATGGCTGTGAATAATGTACGGGCGCATGATCAAAACTTTGACCCCCGTACATGGCAACCAAAATAATTAAAATAATCAAACAAGTTTAGCTATGCATACAGTGCAAACAGCACATGAAAATATTATACGGTCGCTGGATTTTTTGCGCGAAACGATAACCCGGCGGCTGGAACTTTTTTTTAACCGTGATTATGATAAACCATTTGCGTACCCTGATGTAGCGGTTATGGATGGTAATGATTACTTAGGTGGTTTTTTGCTGCAGTATAATATAAATTTGCATGAATATATAATACTTCTTATTGCACTGGCGGCGCATGTACAGCCCAATTTTTTTGAAAACCTTATACAGCAATACCTGCCACAGGGTGGCGATTTTGCAGAAATGGGCGGTATAAAAGGGAGTAGTTACCGCGGTATGCTGCCTACCGGGGAAACAGCCCAGTTTATTATTGGTGGCTACGATATTGCCAAAAGGTTATACGTGCAAAAGCTGTTGCAACATGACAGTATTTTGATAAAGGAGCGTATTATGTGGCTGGAAGATACCAAAGAAGGTGAGCCAGCAATGAGCGGCCGTATTATTCTATCCCCGGAATGGCTGAGCATGCTGTTGACAGGCAGCGAAATGCCGCCACGGACAGGCGCGGGCTTTCCCGCAAAAAAAATTACCACGGCTATGGAATGGGGCGACCTTGTGCTGAATGGTTATACTTACAGCCTTATAAATGATGTTAAAATATGGCTGATGCACAATGCCGTTGTACTGCAGGACGAAGTACTGAAACGGAAAATAAAACCTGGTTACCGTGTATTGTTTTACGGCCCGCCGGGTACCGGTAAAACATTAACTGCAACATTACTGGGCAAACAATTTGACAGGGATGTGTACCGGGTTGACCTGTCGCAGGTAGTGTCGAAATATATTGGGGAGACAGAGAAAAACCTGGAAAAGGTGTTTAACAGAGCCGTAAACAAAGACTGGATATTGTTTTTTGATGAAGCTGATGCATTGTTTGGCAAACGTACTAATGTACAAAACGCACACGACCGTTATGCCAACCAGGAAGTATCTTATCTGCTGCAGCGCATTGAAGATTTTCCGGGGTTGCTGATACTGGCTTCAAACTTTAAAAGCAATATGGATGAAGCTTTTTTGCGCAGGTTTCAAACAGTGGTACACTTTCCGGCACCAAATATGGCAGAGCGGCTGAAACTTTGGGAAAAAACTTTGCCGGCATCTATACGGCCGGAACCTTCAGCAGACCTGGTTGAACTAAGTGAAAAATATGAACTGACGGGCGCGGCTATTTTAAATATTGTGCATTATGCTACCCTGCAGGCAATAGCGCGTAATGATGAATATATTCGCCGCACCGATGTTATAGAAGGTATTAAAAGAGAGTTCAGGAAAGAAGAAAAAACTATTTGATTATAACCGGCTGCTGCTTTCTTTGTCCAGGAACATGACAACATTTGGGTGCTTTCTTAAGGCTGTAGAAGGATACAATTCAATAATAGGTTCATAAAATGTATTATATACAGCGCGGGCTTTCCGTTCGCCCGGTACAATGCAAAAAATGTACTTTGTGTCAAGCAGGGCAGGTACGGTTAGGGTAATAGCATGCCCGGGCACAGCCTCGAGTACCGGGAAACATCCGTCGTTTACCTGCTGCCGGCGGCAGTCTTCATCCAGCGCTGCTATCTTCACTCTTAAGGGATCGCTGAAATTGGCCACAGGGGGGTCGTTAAAAGCAATATGGTTATTTTCTCCAATACCCATGCAAACAATATCTGCGGGGTAGTTTTGAAGGAGTGCGGTATAACGCAAGCATTCCTCACCCGGGTTTGGGTTACTGCTGCATATATAATTAACTGTTTTGCAATTTACCTTTTCAAAAAGCCTTGTTCGCAAATAACGGGCAAACAGCACGGGGGAGGTCGCCTCAAGGCCAATATACTCGTCCATGTGAAAAGCATTTACCCGTTGCCAGTCAATTGCATGTGTTGCCAGGGCATCTAAAAATTCATTTTGCGAAGGTGCGGCCGCAAATACAATATTTACTTCCTGCTGCTGCTGTAATAATGCGTGTATGGTAGCTGCAACAGCTTTTGCTGCGGCAATGCCCATTTCGGTGCGTGTATTAAATATATTCACCTGTATTCTTTCTATTACCATATTCAGTATTTGGCGTCAACTATCTTATTATACACTATTTCCCCCTCCACCATAGTTAATGCTATGTTTATATCATCATCAAATATTATAATATCCGCATCCATACCCGGCGAAAGCGATCCTTTGTTTGCAAATCCCATAATGCGGGCAGGAGTGCCGCTCATCATAGTAACAGCATCATACAATGGTATGCCCGCCATATTAACCATATTGCGCACCAGCCTGTCTGCCGTGGCAACACTGCCGGCAAAGGCGCTGCGGTCAGGCAGTTTGGCAACACCGCCTTCAATAATAACCGGCAGCCCGTTATGCAGGCTGCCAATTGTACTTTCGCCCTCTGGCATACCTGCCCCGCGGATGGCATCAGTAATCAGCGCAGTTTTATGCGGGCCCTTTATGTTGTACACCAGTTTAAGCAGTGGTGCCGGCAAGTGTATGCCGTCTGCAATAATCTCCACTGTAATCTCTTTCATCAAAAATGCAGCTTCCACTGCGCCGGCATAGCGTTGAGCCTCCCTGCGTATAACGCCGTTCATGGCAGAGTAAAGGTGGGTGGCATGCGTATAACCATGTAATAACGCCTCTGCTATTTCTTCATATACAGCATCGGTATGCGCAAAAGCCGGTAATATATTTTTTACTTTAAGGTAATCCCCCAGTTGCAAAGCGCCCTTTAACTCCGGCGCTGCACTCCACCTGGCTATGCAGTTAAAACGGGTAAGTATTTCCTCATATTCTTTGGGGTCAGGATTGCGTATAAAACGTGGGTCTTGTGCACCTTTGTGGCTCATGGCAAGATAAGGCCCCTCAAGATGCATGCCCATAAGCCTGCTGCCGGCGTTTTGTTCTTTCACGGTTTCTTCATATATCCCAAGAATATGTATTAGTTCTTCTTGGCTGCATGTAAGGGTGGTGGGGGTAAGCGCGGTAGTGCCATATTTTGCATGCAGTTGAGCAGCCTGCAAAAAGGCTTGTTTGGTGCCGTCCATAAAATCATGCCCGCCGCCTCCATGCACATGTATGTCAATAAACCCCGGAGAAATATAACGCCCTCCCGCATTAATAACCCCGGCATCGGTAATATCAATGTTATCGCCAGTTATTTCAGTAATGCAATTGCCTTTAATAATTACCGAGGCATTATTAATAATACCTTTTGATGTTATGGCCCTGCCGTTAGTTATTTTTATATGCTTGCCGCACATTGTAAAACCGTGTTATTTTTTTGTAATTACGTTATCCGCGTGTAATCCATTTCTATTTTCAGCATCAAATAAATACTTAACCATGAAAAAGTTATTGTTTGCAGGTATTATATTTTTGCCTTTTATTACACACGCCCAAACTACCTTTAAGCCAGTTGAAAGGTACTGCGATTTACAGGTTTCTGCGAAAATGTTTACCAGAAAGTTAGCGGTGCATATTGACTATGGCACAGATTCGCTGGCTGTAAAACTTAAACCAGGGAATGAGGACGAAAAACTTAAGAATCTTACCAATTTTACGGACGTACTTAATTATATGAGCGAACAGGGCTGGGTGCTTGTTTCATCCACCACTACCACTAACAGCGGTATGACAGACGGTGTACATTTCTTTTTTAAAAAGGAATTGCAGGCCCGGGAACAATAAAATGCCGGTAATTAAAACTGTTTTCATAATTTGCCAGCCTAACGATATAACCAACCAATATGTCAAAAAACAGGTTTCTGCTGCCATTTATTTTAGTGTGCTCACTTTTTTTTCTTTGGGCATTTTTGCACAATCTTAATCCCATTCTTATCCCGCACCTCAAAAAGGCTTGCCAGTTAACTGATACGCAGTCATCTTTTATTGATTCTGCAATTTATCTTGCTTATTTTACTATCGCCATACCGGCGGGGTTGTTTATTCATAAATACAGTTACAAAAAAGGCATATTGTTTGGTTTGTCGCTGTATGCATTAGGAGCATTATTATTTATACCTGCTGCCGCTACCAGAGAGTATGCTTTTTTTCTTTTTGCCCTGTTTGTTTCTGCAAGTGGTGCCACCTTTCTTGAAACAGTAGCCAACCCTTATGTAACAGTACTAGGGCGGCCGGAGACATCCGAACAGCGCCTCAATTTTGCACAGTCGTTTAATGGGCTGGGAGCTGCCGTAGCTCCACTTATCGGAGGTAAAGTTATTTTGTCCGGCATTGAACACACAAAAGAAGAACTGGCTAAAATGTCTCCTGCAGAATTGACGGCGTATCTCAATTCAGAAGCATCTACTATTAAACTGCCATACCTGGTTATGGCTGCGGTAGTGCTGGCTGTTGCCGTAATGTTTGTGTTTACTAAAATGCCTGAAGTAACTACTGGTGGGCATACATCCAAATTTTCAATGAATGTGTTTAAATTCAGCCATCTTAAATGGGCTGTTATAGCTGAGTTTTGTTATGTAGGCGCACAGGTTGGGGTAGGGAGCTTTATTGTGCGCTATTCCAAATTTGTAGATCATTTGGGCGAAAAGCAGGCGTCAGACTTCTGGGCATACGCCATGATTGGCTTTATGGCAGGACGTTTTGCCGGCACTTTTTTAATGAAATATATAAAACCCGCAAAGTTGTTATCGCTATACGCTTTTATTAACATTGCGTTGTTAACTGTGGCGCTTACCACAAAAGGTATGATTGCTGTGTACGCGGTGTTAGTTGTTCCCTTTTTTATGTCTATTATGTTTCCTACAATATTTGCATTGGGTATCAAGGACCTGGGTGAGGAAGCAAAAATTGGGTCATCCTTCCTCGTTATGTCAATTATTGGCGGGGGAATAATACCAATAATCATGGGCATCATATCCGATAAAACAGGCAGTATGCAAATTGCCTATATTGTGCCGCTTGTTTGTTTTGTAGTGATTTTGTTTTTTGGGCTGCGTGGATATAAGATTAAAAATACGGCTGTGTACAATGAGGTAGAAGAAAGCCCGGTTGTAGTTTAATAAATCCCTTTTTTATGAAACGTTATTGCCTTGCGCTTGATTTAAAGGATGATAAGCAGCTTATAGAAGAATACGAGATTTACCACCAGGATGTATGGCCCGAAATATTGCATAGTATACATAGTGCGGGTATTGACAGTATGGAAATTTACCGCACCGGCAACAGGCTGTTTATGATAATGGAAGTGAATGACACGTTTAGCTTTGAAAAAAAATCGGCAATGGATGCGGCTAATTTAAAAGTACGGGAATGGGAGCAATTGATGTGGCATTACCAGCAGGCCATTCCATCGGCAAAGCCCGGTGAAAAATGGGTACTGATGGAAAAGATTTTTGAAACAAAGGCTGGCGCAACAGTGTAAATGCATAAATATTGATTAGCAGATAATAAACACAAATTATGTTCAGTTTACAAAACAGGCATGCAGTTATAACAGGCGGGGCAAGCGGTATTGGCCGTGCTGTTGCTATGTTGTTTGCACAACAAGGCGCACATGTTACTATTATTGATATTGGCGAAGACGCGGCAAACATAGTAACCGGCGAAATAAAAAACGCCGGCGGCAACGCCACAGCATATATATGCGATATTACAAAGCAGCAGAAGGTGATTGAGGTGTTTAACGCCCTTAATAAAATTGATGTATTGGTTAACTGTGCAGGTATATCGCATATAGGCAGGGCCGATAATACCAGCGAGACCGATTTTGACCGGATTTATTATGTAAACGTAAAAGGCATGTATAACTGCCTGTACGCTGTTATTCCTGTTATGAAAAAAAATGGCGGTGGTGTTATTCTTAACATGTGTTCAGTAGCAGCCCTGGTAGGGCTTAACGACCGTTTTGCTTACAGTATGAGTAAAGGAGCTGTATATGCGATGACCCTGAGTGTAGCAAAAGATTACCTGCACGATAATATACGGTGCAATTCCATTTCGCCCGGCAGGGTGCATACGCCATTTGTGGATGGCTTTTTAAAAAAGACCTATCCTGGCAAAGAACAGGAAATGTTTGAAAAATTGTCAAAAACACAACCTATAGGCAGAATGGGCCAGCCGGTTGAAATAGCCGCGCTGGCGCTGTACCTGTGCAGCGATGAATCTTCGTTCATCACAGGCACAGATTACCCGATTGACGGTGGCTTTGTAAAGCTCAATACATAAAATTGCTGCGCCTTTGTGTTAAACTTAACTATAAATCTTAAATATTTTTTTATGAAATTAATACGGCACGGAAATATTGGCGAAGAAAAAACAGGCATAGCAATTGGAGACGGGCTGTACGATACATCAGCTTTTGGCGAAGATTATAACGAACATTTCTTTGGCACTGGCGGCCTGGAAAGATTGCAGCGTTTCCTGGATGATAACCAGGCTAACCTGCCTGCATTACCGGATGGCGCAAGATTGGGTAGTCCCGTGGCAAGGCCTTCAAAAATAGTTTGCATAGGGCTTAATTATGCCGATCATGCCCGGGAAACGGGTGCGGCCACTCCCGCAGAACCAGTAATATTTTTAAAGTCAACCACTGCACTTGTGGGGCCGTTTGATGATATTATGATTCCTAAAGATTCAATAAAAACCGACTGGGAAGTAGAGCTTGCTGTAGTAATTGGCAGCAGGGCCAGTTATGTATATGAAAATGAAGCAATGAACTATGTGGCCGGTTATGTGTTGCATAATGATGTAAGTGAGCGTGAGTTCCAGATTGAACGGGGTGGTACATGGGATAAAGGCAAAGGCTGCGATACTTTTGCGCCGGTTGGCCCGTATCTTGTTACCAGGGAAGAAATTGATGATGTGGATAACCTGCGTTTGTGGCTATCGGTAAACGGGCAAACCATGCAGGATGGTACTACTGCCAACCTGATATTCAAAATACCTTTCCTGGTATCGTATGTAAGCCGTTTTATGACACTGCTGCCCGGTGATATTATTTCAACCGGCACACCTGCCGGTGTTGGCCTTGGTATGAAACCCAATGTTTACCTTAAACCGGGTGATGTAGTAGAACTCGGTATTGACGGTCTTGGCAGCGCCAGGCAAAACGTGGTTGCTTACAGCAAGTAAACGGGTAAATTTTTTTATATGGCATATACTACAGGCAACAATTCGGAGTTTTTCCCGGGGGAATGTATTGATGCACATCAGCATTTTTGGCTATATGATGAACAGCGGCATGGCTGGATAAACGACGATATGCGCGAGATACGGAAAGACTTTATGCCTGAAAACCTGTATCCGAAGATGGAGGAGAGTGGCGTTAGTGGCTCTGTAATAGTACAGGTTGACCAGGACGAAGCGGAGAATGAATTTCAATTAGCCAATGCAGCAAAATTTGATTTTGTGAAAGGCGTAGTGGGCTGGGTTGATTTGCAGGCTGATAATATAGAAGACAGGCTGGCATATTATACGGAGTTTGAAAAGATGAAAGGCTTCAGGCATGTTTTACAGGGCGAGGAAGACCGTGCACTAATGCTGAAACCGGCTTTTAAAAACGGTATAAGCATGCTTATAAAATATGGTTATACTTACGACATTTTAATTTTTCCGGATCAATTGCAGTATGCGCTTCAACTGGCGAAAGATTTTCCAGGCCAGCCTTTTGTGATTGACCACCTGGCAAAGCCATACATAAAAGCAGGTAAAATGGACGGCTGGAAACAGGACATACAGGCCATTGCACAACTACCCAATGTGTATTGTAAAATATCCGGCATGGTTACCGAAGCAGACTTAAACATCTGGACAAAAGAACAGCTCACCCCTTACATTGATGTAGTGGTAAAAGCATTCGGCATGGGGCGTGTAATGTTCGGATCTGACTGGCCGGTTTGCCTTGTAGCTGCCAGTTATAAGCAATGGATAACCCTGTTGAGGGAATATTTTGAGCCTTTTTCCCAGGCAGAAAAAGAAGCTTTTTTTGGCGCAAACGCGGCATCATTTTATAAATTATAATACAGAACATACAAAACAACTGGTATATGAACTTGCAGCTACAGGATAAAGTAATTATTGTAACAGGTGGTGCCAAGGGTATTGGTGAAGGTATAGTAAAAGTGTTAGCGGTGGAAGGCGCCATACCTGTTATTGTTGGCAGAAGCGAAAGCGATAATATGAAGCTGGTGCAGGAAATAACATCTGCAGGCGGTAAGGCCTGGCAGGTAGTGGCAGAACTAACCAGGCCCCAGGAATGCGAAAATGCCGTAAAAGCTATATTCAACAAATTTGGTAAAATTGACGGGCTGGTAAATAATGCCGGAGTTAATGATGGGGTGGGTCTTGAAAACGGCAGTTACGAGGCATTTATGGCATCGCTGCACAAAAATGTGATACACTATTATCTTATGGCTCATTTTGCCCTGCCTGCTTTAAAGCATAGCAAGGGCGCTATTGTAAATATCACCTCCAAAACGGCTGAAACCGGCCAGGGGGGCACCTCCGCCTACGCAGCTGCCAATGGCGGCCGTAATGCCCTTACCCGTGAATGGGCGGTGGAATTACTTAAATACGGTATACGAGTAAATGCTATTGTAGTAGCTGAATGCTGGACACCTTTATATGAAAGCTGGATTAAGACCTTGCCCGACCCCGGGGCAAAATTGAAAGAGATTGTGGCGAAAATTCCCCTTGAAAACAGGATGACCACGGCGGAAGAAATAGCTAATATGACGGTTTTTCTATTATCTTCTGCATCAAGTCATACAACCGGGCAACTGATACATGTTGACGGCGGGTATGTACATCTTGACCGCGCCCTGGCCAATGCATAAGGCAAGCACAACAATGCGCCATGTTACTGCCCACTGTTGTACCCGGGGGTAAATGCGATTACAGCCTGTTATATATTGCTGCCCGGTTGCAACAAAGCGATTTATTTGTTAATGCTGTTTTGCAAAAACATAAACACTTAAAAGCATTGCTACCAGGATAAACAGGGAAATGATTGACCGGCGTATAAAAGCCCGCGCAGAAAATTTTGGATGAGTCATTTGTTAACGTGTTTAGGATTATGATTGTGCTAAGGTACACATAGTTTAGATGGTGTTTTACAAAATTTGTTAAAAATTGTTTAACATGGCATGCGGCAGAACTTTAATTGGTAAGCTTTTTGAAACAGGTATATAAAATACACCAATGAAAAAGCACCAGTTAAGGCAAGCAATTGAAAAAATTAGTTATAAGGACTGTACTGATTTGGTAGTACTGCGTTACTTGTTGCTGCACACACTTGCAATGGTTGCCGGGCAACACCGCGCAACAACACATTCTGCAAGGGCTTTTGCGTTGCATCAGCTGCATAAAAAATTAGAAATTATAAATACAGCGTTAAGAGAGAAATGCAGGAAGGGAGAAGGCAGTAAGGCTGAATTTGAAAAAATAAAGCTGGATGTACTGCACTGTATGGAACATTCGTACCCAGCAGCAGCAATAGCGGCGGTTGCATAAAATTTTGGCAAGACTACCGGTAATACCTATAGCGCCTTTTTAATGAGGGCGCTATTTTATTGTATATATGTTTTTTACATGGGTAAATAATAGGCCGGTGTTTGTATATTGCAAAGGCAATAGCCGCATATTAGGCGGTAATTGTTAACATTACCCAATAACAGAGCACATGAAAAAACTAACGCGCTGGCTGCTACTGCTTATTTTGTTACAAACACAGGTTACCATTGCAGAGGCACAGAACAGGTACCAGGCTACCTGGCAATCTCTTGAAAATTATAAAACTCCAGATTGGTTCAGGGATGCAAAGTTTGGCATTTTTATACATTGGGGCGTTTATTCAGTACCTGCCTACAGCAGTGAGTGGTATCCCAGGCAGATGTACCTGCAGGGCAGTGATGAGTTTAAACATCATGTAGCTACTTACGGTCCTCAAAATAAATTCGGGTACAAGGATTTTATTCCCATGTTTAAAGCAGAAAAATTTGACCCCGAGCAATGGGCTGATTTATTTGAAAAAGCGGGCGCAAAATATGTAGTGCCCGTGGCAGAACACCACGATGGTTTTGCCATGTATAAAACTGCACTAAGCAAGTGGAATGCTGCTGAAATGGGACCTCACCGCGATATTATCGGCGAACTTTCTGCTGCAATAAAAAAGCATAATTTAATATTCGGCCTGTCATCGCACCGCATTGAGCATTGGTGGTTTATGAATGGCGGCCGCAGGTTTGACAGCGACGTGAACGACCCAAAGTATGCTGACTTTTACGGCCCTGCCCGGGAAGAGAATGAAACACCTTCGCCTGAATACATGAACGACTGGTTGTTACGCTGTACCGAACTCGTAAACAAATACCAGCCCCAGCTATTCTGGTTTGACTGGTGGATTGAGCAACCGGCTATGGACCCTTACCGCAAATCCTTCGCAGCCTATTATTATAACAAAGGGCTTGAATGGGGCAAGGGCGTGGTACTGAATTATAAAAATATCAGCTTTCCTGAAAAAGCTGCTGTGCTTGATATTGAGCGCGGTAAGCTGAAAGGTATCCGTGATTTACCCTGGCAAACAGATGATGCAGTTGGATTTAAATCCTGGGGATATATACCGGATGATGAGTATAAGTCGCCTAAATATCTCGTAACCAACCTGGTGGATATTGTAAGTAAAAACGGTAACTTGTTGCTTAATATTGGCCCTAAAAGCGACGGCACCATACCGGAAGAGCAACAGCAACTGCTGCTGGCTATAGGCAGGTGGCTTAAAATAAACGGCGAAGCTATTTATGGCACACGTCCCTGGAAAACCTATGGCGAGGGACCTACAGAGGTAGCTGCCGGTAGTTTTGTTGACAGGCAATTAAAGCCATTTACCCCGCAGGATGTTCGTTTTACCACTAAGGGTGATACACTTTATACTATTTTGCTTGATATTCCCACCGCAGCCGTTACAGTTAAAAGCCTTGCTACAACAGCAAATAACGGTATAATAGAAACGATTGAAATGGTAGGTAGCGATGAACCGGTGCTCTGGAAACAAACCGCAGAAGGGTTGGTAATTCAGCCTGTAAAGCAATACCCGTCGGAATACGCAGTTGCGTATAGGGTGAGAATGAAGAAATAAGTTGGTGAGAAAAGGCAAAGGTAAAATTCATGGTAAGCCACATGCATAAAGGCGTTGTGGTTTCTTACAGCCTGCAACTTAAGCTGTACTGCGGCATCTTAAATTAACAACAGATGAAACAACTTATCTGCATACAACCAGGACAATTTGAATACAGGGATGTACCTATGCCGGCAGTACCTGCGGGGCATGTATTACTGAAGATAAAGCGCATAGGGATTTGCGGCACGGATTTGCATGCTTACGAGGGTACCCAGCCGTATTTTAATTACCCGCGTGTGCTGGGACATGAACTGGCAGCAGATGTTGCGGAGATAAATTGCGATAACGGTTTTACGGTAGGGGAAGCTGTTACCGTACTGCCTTATCTTAGTTGTGACAGGTGTATCGCCTGCCGCAATGGTAAACCCAACTGCTGTGTAAGCATACGGGTATGCGGTGTACATACAGATGGTGGTATGGCAGAGTATTTTACAATGCCCGAAGAATATGTTATACCCGGCAGGGAGTTAAGCTATGATGAATTGGCGCTTGTTGAGCCGTTAGCCATTGGTGCGCATGCCATACGCAGGGCTGGCGTACAGGCTGGCGAAACGGTGCTTGTAGCCGGGGCAGGGCCAATAGGGTTAGGTTTAATGGAGTTTGCCAAAATTGCCGGTGCAAGGGTAATAGCGGTAGATATAAATGAAAACAGGCTTGCCTTTTGCAGGGAACATTTAAAGGTACAGCACACTATTGACGCCTCCATAGTTGATGTGTACCGGGAGTTGAAAGATATTACCAATGGTGATATGCCTGTAGTTGTTATTGATGCTACAGGTAACAGGACGGCTATGATGCAGGCATTTAATTATATAGCTCATGGCGGCAGGTACGTGCTGGTAGGCTTGCAGAAACAAGATTTGAGTTTTAGTCACCCGGAATTTCATAAAAGAGAGGCTACATTAATGAGCAGCCGTAATGCTACGAAAGCTGATTTTGCTTTTGTAATGCAGAGCCTGAGTGAAGGTTTGATTAAGCCCGGTACATACATTACACACCGCACAGTTTTTGATAAGGTAAAAGACGAATTTGAAAGTTGGCTGAATCCCGCCAGCGGTGTTATTAAAGCCATGGTTTCATTATAGCAGTGTACAACAGTAATAAATGTATTTAAAAATGCAGTTATCAAAGCAAAGCCCCGTTGTTGAAAAATATATTGCAGAAACCCTATACAGGTTGCCTGAAAAAGTGTTGCAGTTTGGCACAGGTGTGCTGCTGCGAGGGTTATGCGATTATTATATTGATAAGGCCAACAAACAGCATGTTTTTAACGGCAGGATAGTAGTGGTAAAATCAACTGACAGCAGCGGCGCAGATGAATTTGCAGCACAGGATAACCTGTACACACATTTTATCCGTGGTATTGAAGATGGTGTTACAGTAGATGATACAGTTATTAATGCATCCATAAGCAGGGTACTTTCTGCAAAAGAGCAATGGCCGCAAATATTGGCTTGTGCGGCAAACCCGGATATGAAACTTATCATATCCAATACTACCGAGATAGGTATCAGTTACCTGGACGAAGATATAACAACGGGCAGCGCACCGCAATCATTTCCGGGAAAGCTGCTGGCATTTTTATATGCCCGGTATAAAACTTTTAGCGGGAGTGCCGAAAGCGGTATGGTTGTTATACCTACAGAACTTATTGTAAACAACGCAGACAAACTAAAAGAAATTGTAATAGCATTAGCCAGCTATAACAGGCTGGGGGAAGCATTTGTAGAATGGGTGGATAATGCGAATTATTTCTGTAACTCACTGGTGGACAGGATAGTGCCGGGCAAATTGCCCCCCGCAGAAAAAAGGCAGGCGGAAGAGGCGCTGGCATATACTGATGAATTGATGCTGATGAGCGAAGTATATAGTTTATGGGCTATTGAAAGTGCGAAGGAAAAGGTTTTGCAAACGTTGTCATTCAGTACGGTGGATAAAGGCGTGGTGCTTGCGCCAGACATAACCCGCTATCGCGAGCTGAAATTAAGATTATTGAATGGGCCACATACCCTTTGCTGCGGGCTGGCCGTTTTGTGTGGTTTTGAAACCGTAAAAGATGCCATGCAGGATGAAACTTTTTATAAGTATGTACACGACCTGATGATGAAGGAAATTGCACCTGCGCTTTCCAACGGGGTGGTGTCGCTGGAAGAGGCAAAGCTGTATGCACAGGAAGTGTTGTACAGGTTTCGCAACCCCTTCCTGCAGCATAAATGGTTG
>DASZUX010000369.1:0-3671 GCA_035547455.1 Chitinophagaceae bacterium | reverse complement strand
TGCTGGGTAATGCTGTGGTCTTTAATAAGGTTTGCATAACGCTGGTAGTCCTGGGTAGTGCGCCACACATTAATTTTTGCAGTTTCAATCTGCGCATCAATAGTGGCAACGTTGGCGCGGTAGCTGTTTACATTTACAATAGCAGCGTTTGTAGTAGCTTCGGCTACGCCTACGTTGCTTTCTGCAGTAGTTAAAGCCGCTTCGGCCTGGTCTAATTTAATTTTAAAGTCCCGGTCGTCCAGTATAATAAGGGTGTCGCCTTTTTTAACGCGCTGGTTATCTTTTACCCTTACTTCTTTTACGTAACCTGCTACCCGCGGTATTACAGGGCTAACATTTGCTTCAATCTGTGCATCGTCTGTATCCTCATGGTGTTGTGCATAAGTGTATTTGCTTATGCCAAACCACCCGCCGGCTACTACCAGTAGTCCTAGCACTATTAAAAATACCTTGTTGGTTTTTTTGGCGGGTTGTGATTCCGGTTTTTGTGTATTATCTGCCATAACTATTTTTTTATGTCTGTTGTGTAGGTGGTGATTATTTATTGGTAGGTTCAGTTAAAATACCTGCTGTTTGTATAAGCTTGTTGTATGCTACCACTGCATCGGCTTTTGCAAAAGCGTAGTTTAGTTTTGCCTGCAGTTGTGCTACATCTGCCTCAAGCAGGTCGGTAGTGGTTGCTAACTGGTTATCGTATTTGTTTTTGGTTATTTTATAGTTCTCGTTGGCCTGCTCTATGGCTTTGGTATATACATCAATTTTCTTTATGCTCAGCAGGTAGTTTTCGTACGCCTGGTTTACCTGGAAGTGCATGTTGTCAACCAGCAATTCTTCATTGCTTACAAGTTCATCTTCCTTAGCCTGTGCTTCTTTAAGCTTGGCTTTTGTTTTCCATAAGCTTGACAGGCTGTATTTTACACCTACGCCTACATCAATGGCATTGGTAACAGCGGCCAGGCCTGGTATATTTATTGCTGCATACCCCCCTGTTAAGCCTATTGAAGGATAGTACTCGCCTTTTACCGATTTAATATTGCTGGCCGCTGCTTTTGCACGGTTGCTAAGCGCCAGCATGTCTTTACGGTTTTGCAGGGCAATTTGCTCATATTCATCCACCGTCTTCAGCTCTGGTGCATAAGCAAGGCTGGCGCTGTCAAGTTCCAGTATAGTGCTTTCGGGCAAACCCAGCAGCAGGTTCATATTTACATTAGCCAGTTTCCAGTTGTTTTCTGCGTCTAATAAAGACAGTTCAATGTTTGATGTTTGCAGTTGCGCCTTTAATAAATCATTGCGTGCCAAAATGCCGTTCTTTTCAAGGTTGGCAAAATCGGTATCGCGCTGGCGCGACTGTGCCAGGTTTTCTTTTACCAGTTGTACTGCTTCACCGGCCTTATATAAATTTATATAAGCGCCAATGGTGTTAATAATTACCTCGCCGCGGTCATGTGCTGAGTCAAGCAGCGAGGCCTGCTGCAGGTACCTGGCCGACTCAATACCATATTTTATCCGGGAGCCCGAATAAATAGGGTAGGAGATGGTAGCCATGGCATACATGGCCTGGTTTACGTTACCAAACCCGCCGCCTGATGATGAATCGCTGCTGCCGCTGCCTTTTGATTTAAGGCTTATGGTAGGCGTGGTAAGGCGCAGGTAAGATGCGTTAATGTTAAAATCGGGCAGTTTGCGGTCATTGGCCTGTTGCAGTACTGCGGTGGCTTCAGCTATGCGTGCGCTGCTGTTTTTTAGCTGTTTGCTGTTGGCAAGGCTAAGCTGCACTGCATCTGCAAGGGTTAACTTTTTTTGTTCCTGTGCGTGTACCGGCAGTTGCAGCAGCACGCAGCATAACAAAAAACCTGTGGTTATTAATCTATGCTTCATACGTCAATATTGCTTTGAACAAAGTTTTAATGTGAATACCTAATTTTCTTTTTACTAATGTTTCAAATTCTTCATCCGGCATATCCTGTAAATTATTAATGTTACGGTAGTAGTCAATGCCCACCATCATTTGGGCTACAGTACCTACCATGGTATTTACCATAAGCATAACGTCTATGGCTTTTTTCTTGAACACTCCTTTCTTCTGGCCGTCCTTTATCAGCTCACTAATAATAGCCACATGCCTTTTTTTAAAATCGTTCATCATGTCTATTATCATGTTATTCCTGTTAAGCACCTGCTCGCAGTAAAGTATTTTGTAAAACTTCTGCCGCTGCATTACACGGTCAATGTGTTCGTCAATTAATATATTAACTTTTTCCACAGGCGATATTGAATTATCCTTTATAAGGCTTTCTACACGCATACGCACATTGCCCAACCGCTGTTCAAAAAGGGTTTCCATCAGTTTTTCCTTACTGCGGAAGTAATACGAAATCATGGCAATGTTCACGCCCGCTTCATCAGCAATATCCCTTACAGAGGTGCCCTCAAATCCCTTGGTTGCAAACAGGTGCTCGGCTGTTTGCAGTATCTGTAATTGCTTTTCATTATAAGTTGCCATATCACTCATACATCATATTGAAGGCACAAAATTAAACAAACGTTTAATTAAAACAAGTATTTGTTTAATTTTTTTTGAGGGACGGACAGGAAAACAAAATATTGTATCATTTTTAAATTGATAACCTGCTTATTATTAATTGATATATATATTTATTGCGTAAAATACCCGCCCATGAACGAGGATGTGATATTGCAAATAAGCAACCGCATAAAGGAAAAACGTAAGGATAATGGAATAACCCTGCAACAACTGGCTGAAAACGTGGGAGTTACAAAAGGATTGCTGTCGCAGATTGAAAATAACCGGACGGTGCCGTCCCTGGTAGTGCTGCTGAATATTGTAAAAGCCCTTAAAGTTGACCTGAATGACTTTTTTGACAAACTGGGCAATATGCAGCCGCTTGGCCCGGTTATAATCAAAAGCAGCCAGCACCACCGCGTGGAAAAAGAATACACAAAAGGCACATGGTATTACCGTATTATGTCGTTTAAGCACCAGGGCAAACTGATTGATATTATGCTGTACAAACAGGCTAAAAATGCTAAAAAGGGCTATGTATCCACACAGGCGCATGAATATAATTATATGTTGAAGGGGAAGGCAGAATACACTATTGAAGGAAAAAAATACCTTGTAGAAGAGGGAGATTCATTTTATTACGATGCCCGTAAAAGCCACCTTTCAAAATGCCTTAGCGAAGAACCTTACGAAATGCTGGTGATATACTTTTTTGACGAAGACTAAACAGTAACGGGGTTTTATTTTAGTAATATAATCTGCTAAGGTTGAGCATGCGATGCATGCCATGCGCCTCGTCTTCTCGCTCATTTGTTTAATAATTGTAAACTTTTGTAGCCGCTTACAGCGCCCGGATAAGGCAGTAATTGTGCCTGGTATTTTTCAGAACGCCCCCTTTTATATAGAATAACGGGCACATTTACGGTTTGTATGTAAAGGTTTAGTTATGCTAAATTTAATTTATTGTTAAGTGCTTAAAGTTTACAATTACTTTACTTTTTGTTAATGCCGTTAACAACCTAACCACCCCTTTCTGCCGATACATTTGCCACTTCAAACCAAATTAACGTTATGAAGCAGCAATTCACCTTTCATTCAAAGGCCTTTGCGTTAACCCTGGTTGCATTTTGTTTTGCACTAATGGTTA
>DASZUX010000368.1:0-1941 GCA_035547455.1 Chitinophagaceae bacterium | reverse complement strand
AAAAAGCCAGCGGCAGGCCATGAGACTCGTTTAAATGATATATTTCAGGCTGCCAGCCCAGGCACTCCAGTAATTTTGCCCCACCTGCGCCCAGCAATATTGCTGCCGCTACTTTTGTTTCGGGGTTAGCATCATATAATTTATAGCAAATAGTCCTGGCCAGGTAATCATTTTCAGGAAGATCAGTACTAAGGAAAAAAACCGGGGCTGAACAAAATACATCAGGCGGCAGGTAGTACGCGGTGGCCCATACCTGGTGGCCCGAAACCATTATAGTAAATTTAATGCCTGTATCAATTAAAAAACCATACCGCTTTTCTTCAAATAATATATCCATGGTTGAATCCGGCTTTCTTACCTGGTCATAATAGCCATATTTCCACAGTATGCCAATGCCAACTATATTTTGTTTTAACTGAAAAGCGCTGCGCATGTGAGACCCGGCAAGAAAGCCGAGGCCGCCGGCATAAGTTTTTAATGGCTGGTGAATGGCGAATTCCATACAGAAATAAGCCACACGACGTTTAAAAGTATTAGCCGGCTCGTACGGGAAAGTAAATGAAAAGCTCATAATGTTAAATTAAGCACTACAATACTGATGGTTACCTGTTGTAAAAGGGCCTCCTGCTTTTTCTTGTTTTATCCTGTAATAAACTTAATCCTCACTGTAGTAAATGCACCAGGCAAAAGCATTGTGAGGTGCATATAAGTGTTATTCTATCGTTATGCAATATCTATAAGCGTTAACGCAGGATTATAACAAAGCTATTTGTGTTACCAACCGGCGGCAATGATAAAAGTCAGGGGTTATACTGATATTACTCATTTACAGGCTTTTCCTGACTAAAATAAAACAAACACCTGACCGCGATCATTACAAGGCATCATTACCGCATATACTTTTACATTATTGTTTAAAGCAGATTATTTCAGTATGAACCCAGTTATTGCTCCCACCGATTTTTCTCCTGTTTCAAGAAATGCAATAGTATATGCAGCTAACATGGCCAGTTATATTAATGCCCCGCTTATTCTTTTTCATGTAGTTCAATTACCACTATCGGTGGCAGATACGCCATTGTCTGCAATGAACCTTGACAGTCTTGAAGAAAAGGCAAAAAAAGAGATTGCTGATATCAAAAAGCAATTATTGTTAAATAGTAGCAGCAACCTGCATATTACAACCCGCGTAGTAGTGGGCAGTATTGAAACAGAGCTGGAGAATACCTGCCGTAAACAAAAGCCTTTTGCTGTTGTTATGGGCAGCGAAGAGGGCAATAATACAAACCAATTTTCTATTGGAACTAATACACTGGCTGCAGTAAAAAAATTAAAAGCGCCCATCTTTATTATACCGCCCTCCGCATTGTTTGTCCCATTTAAAAGAATTGCGCTGGCTGCCGATTTGAAAGAAGATTACAAAATGCCCGTTAAAGATATTTTAGCAATAGTAAACCTCTTTGACGCTTCACTGGATATTGTTCATGTTGCTGCAAAGGAAAGCCAAACCATTGAGGAAGCTGCACCTGCCGCTATATTGCAAAACCGCCTGAAAGCGCTGCAGGCCAGTGTAGGGTTTGTTATTAACAATAATATTAAGGAAGGGATTGAAAGCTTTGCCAAAAAAAATCAAGACGATATAGTATTGGTTCTTCCTAAAAAACACAGCTTTTTTGAATTTCATAATAGGCAGGTAAAAAAAATTGCATTACACCCTGCGCTTCCTGTTTTAACATTGCCTGCTTATATTGAATAACCATTATACGCTTTTCTTAAAATAAAATTTCCCTGGTTATTTTACCTGCCTGTAACCGTATAAATAAAAAAAGCCGCGGCAATGCCGCAGCTCTTCAAATTATCCTCTCACCTTTGCTAATAGGCGTATTCCTCTTCTTCGACTACAAGCCGGTTATCAACCACGGATACACCGGGGGCTGACCA
>DASZUX010000367.1:0-3952 GCA_035547455.1 Chitinophagaceae bacterium | reverse complement strand
ACCCTTAGCGGAGCGGATGAGTTGCAAGGCATAGGCAACCGTATGGCGCAGGAATACAAAAGCGTCTTTGCAGGAAAGGGCATGGATGTGTACATGACAGAAAAGGTGCGCACACAGCAAAGCGCTAATGCTTTTTTACTTGCATTTAAAAATTATCACCAGGCTAACATACGCCGCAGCATAATACCTGATTCTGTGGACTATATGTTAAGGTTTTACGATTTATCGCCTGCGTACCAGGATTATAAGAAAAGTGAATTTATAAAAAACAGGCTTGATTCCCTGGTAAATGATAAACATACTGCAGAAGCAGTTGAAAATGTTTGTAAAAAAATATTTCGGCCTGCGTTTGCTGAAAAATTGCTTGCGAAGGGGGTGGAGGCCGCAGGAGGCAAGAGCAAAAAAGTTACCGCCACAATGTTTGCAGAGAGCCTGTACGATTTATACTGCACACAATTTTTAAGCCATAAAGAAGCTGCTGCTAAAGGATATAACATTGATTTTGGAAGTGCGTTTGACGAAAGCGATTTGCAGTGGTTTGATAAGCTGAGCAATGCAGAAGACTTTTTTGAAAAAGGCCCCGCGACGGATGCATCAGGCATACAGGCGGCTATTGCGGCACCTTTGCTGGCAGATTTACTGCGCACAACAGATGCCGTAATACAAGGCACAAAGCATATTGATGCTGTGCTGCGGTTTACGCATGCCGAGGCTATATCTCCTCTTGCCACGTTATTGGGTATATGGCAGGCATCGGTTACAAGCCCGTCTGTATTTACGTTTGACAAGTACTGGCAGGCCGCCGGGATAATACCAATGAGCGCCAACATACAATGGATATTGTACTACAACGGGAAAGATTACCTTGTTAAAGTTTTACTGAATGAACAGGAAGCAAAACTGCCGCTGCCTGCCTATGCTTTTCCTTATTACCGGTTAAGCGATTTGCAGGGGTGGTATAAAAATGTATTGCAGCAGGCACAGCAAAAATGGTAATAAACTTAGTGCCCACGCGGAATGCTGTCAATTTTCCCTTCGGCAGAGTCATTTTTTAGCCGGGTTTCCACTGACAGGATATATTCAGCCATTTTAACAGCATCTTTATAGCTTACATTTTTGTGCGCCGGCATTGCGGAGCCTTTTCCCCAGGCACCTTTCATGCCGTCAACGATGCTGTAAGCGAGATTTTCGGCAGTGCCGTGAGAGTCGGGGTATCTCTCGGCAATTGCCAGGAATGAAGGCCCTGAATTTTTTGCGGTAAGGCTATGGCAGCCCGCGCAATCATTCACGCTTATAAGCCTTGCCCCGCCTGTGCTGTCGCCGCTAATGTCCGTTACAGGATTAGCTGCCGGGTTTTCTTTACCGGGCTTACCGGGCGATTGGCATGCGGCCAATAAGACGATGGAAAAAATGACGATGGTATTTTTCATAATGTGTGATTTATGCTGATAAGGCACATAAACCGTTCCATTTTTGCCCGGTAATTACATTACCATGCCCATAATTATTCCGCTTAAAGTAAAGCACGCTTGCGGTATGGTTGCCGGCAGCACAGTACTTTTACGCAGATTTTATAACACCAAATAAAATATATATGGCAGACAAACAACTGTTTATTAAAATGGCACTGGATGGATGGAATACCTACGTAAAAAGAACGGGTGACCTTTTTGACAGCTTAAGCGATGAGCAGGTTGCGGGGGAAACATCGCCGGGCAGGAACACCGGCACTTACCTGCTGGGCCACCTTATTGCGGTACACGACAGGATAATTGAATTGTTTTTCCTGGGGGAACGGCTGCACCCGGAGCTGGACGAGCCTTTTTTAAAAAATCCCGATAAAAGCGGGCTTGCAATGCCTGCCATACCTACGCTGCGGGAGTACTGGAAAACACTGCATGAAACATTAGCCGGGCATTTTGCAGCAATGCAGCCGGAAGACTGGTTTGCAAGACACAGTGCAGTTAAAGAAGAAGATTTTACAAAAGAGCCGCACCGCAACCGTTTAAACCTGTTGATGAACCGCACCAACCACCTTGCCACACATTACGGGCAGGTTATATACCTGAAAAAATAAAAACGTTACGTATCTGCGCCCGGTAACATGCACAATCAGCTTGTTACCGGGTTTTTATTGGGCAGCCGGCATGACTATAATCACGCCGGCAGTTAAGCTGCATCATTTACCTGCGCCATTGCAGTGCATAATTTGCGCATGTAAACTGTAATAATTTACACACGCTTATTATGAAGAATATTGCCCGTACAGGGTATTATGCTGCATTAACGGCCGCAACAGCATCCGCAGGTTTTACGGCAGTGCAAATATTGCAGGTAGCGGGCGTTACGCATTACCCGCTTGATGCTGTGTTAATATACGCGTCTTCCCTTTGTATCGCACCGCCATTTGTGCTAACAGTTCTTTCATTACACTATGTTATAACACCGGTAAAAAAATTCTGGAGTCACTCGGCATTGGTCTTCTCTGTAATATACCTTGTATTTGCAATGCTGGTGTACATAGTGCAGTTGGGCGCAGTAATACCTTATAAGCTTACCAGCGAAGTGCTGGTTGTTACCCCACACTCCCTGTTTTGGACCATTGATGCTATTGCTTACATAAATATGGGTATTGCTGCATTTTTTATGGCACAGTTATTTGGCAAACACGGGCTGCAAATGTGGTTGAGGAATGTTTTATTGCTGCACGCGCTAACCACACCCTTGGTAGTGCTTGTGTATTTTTACCCTGTATTTTCTATTCCTTTATTGCTGCTTGCTTCGCCGTGGAGCATTACCTCTGTGGCATCGCTTATACTCCTGTCACTTTATTTTAAGAAAGTAGTCAGCAGTTGACATGTTGAATTGTATTGGCAAAAGCATTTATAGCAGTTCATCTATTTTTTGCTGTATGCCCTGTTTTTCGGTACCCGTTTTTGCCAACAATTGCGCCTGTTGTAAATATTGCAACGCTGTATTTTTATCCAGGTGTTTATAAAGCTCGCCGAGTAATATATAGTAAAAATGGTTATTGGGCAATTGCAGCTTTTCAGCTTCCTGCAGCGCTATGCTGTAACCATGCACTTTGTACAATGCAAAAAGCCTGTTTAATACAACCGATGGCGAATAGTTTATTTGCAGCAGCCTGTTGTATAGCTGCAATATATCTTCCCATTTCTCTGTGCTATCTTCTTTTACACAATGCCAAAAAGCAATACGCGCTTCAATATGGTAAGAGGTTAATTCAGTGCCCTGTGCTGAGCACTCAAGGTAGTGCATGCCCTGTTTTATAAGTGCAGCATCCCAAAGGGCGGGGTCCTGCAGGTGGTATAATACCATCGCATCGCTGCCGGCCTGCCTTGCATTAAACCGTGACGCATGAAAGCACATTAATGCAATTAAAGCATTTGTTTTAGGCAGGTTTGTTTTTTCGTTTTCAGCCAGCATAAGGCCAAGGCGCAGGGCTTCAACACAAAAATCTTTACGCAGTATTTCGTTTTGTGTGGTAGAATAATACCCCTCGCTAAACAGCAGGTAAATAATATGCAGCACATTGTCAAGGCGCTTATCAATCCCGCTTTCCGCAGGTAATTCCATCGTAACATTTTCTGCCCGCAGTTTTTCCTTTGCCCTTGACAGCCTTTTGTTGATAGTTTCTTTGTTTGACAGGAAGGCTTCTGCAATTTCGTCAATGCCAAAACCGCACAGCACGCGCAGGGCAAGCCCTATCTGTGCCTCGCTGGCTATGGCCGGGTTACACACTGCAAAAAGCATTTGCAGCTGGCTGTCTTTAATATTTTGCAACGAAAAGTCGGGTTCCTTTGCGTCTGTCGCCAAGTCCAGTTTTTGTTTTACCCCAGGCAGTACCTTTTTTTGATAAATACTGTTGCGCTTGAAGTAATACAGCGTTTTTTGTTTGGCAACAAGGTATAGCCATGCAGTGGGGTTGGGC
>DASZUX010000366.1:0-19410 GCA_035547455.1 Chitinophagaceae bacterium | reverse complement strand
ATCCAATTCAAGTATATTACAGCTAACGGCATATCAATATTTAACGATTGCCTATAAGACAATTTTTAATGCCTAATTGGTATAAAAAATCAATACATTTTGAATCATTATACGCTAATTTGCATTGTTGATTACTAAATTAAATTTAGTAATATGCTTTGCATAGTATTGAAGATTTATTATTTTTGACCTGTCAACTAAAATAAAGCATTATGAAAAATATTATTTTGGCAATGGCCTTTTTTGCAACCGTAGGGGCAGTTTCCTGCGATGAAGGATACACATATTCAGTTTCTAATGATGGCGGTGAATCAACAATTAAAATAAATGATGAAACTGGCTACCTGCGACTGGAAACACGGGGTGTTGTAACATTTACCGATGACGAGGCCGCAATAAAAAGCATTTCGGACGGTGGCTTTGTACGGTATAACCGGAACGGAACAAAGATTATTGCGAGAGAAAACGATAATGGAGATATTGCGTATGCAATCAACGGCGGAAGCGTAAAAACCGATTTGAGCACAGGCGAAAAGAAGACATTGGCAAAGGCTATATACGAAATGATAAATGTTGGGTTTGATGCAAAAAACAGGGAGCGCCGGTTATATAATAAAGGGGGGAGTGAGGCCGTTTTAACTGCTGTTGATGATCTTAGAAGTGATTACATTAAACGTGTGTACCTGGAATATTTGATAGATGACAACAATGTTACCCCTGCTGAAATGGCGAAAGTAGTGAGGAAAACCGCCAGTGATTTTAACAGCGATTATGATAAAAGCCAGTTACTGCAAAAGATGCCTGGTAGCTATTTTCAAAATGACGAAACAATAAATGCCTACCTGGATGCAGCTAATACTATTAACTCTGATTATGAAAAGGACAACTGCCTGAAACGTCTTGCCAGGCAACCGCTTACCCCAACCCAGTATGATTACTTATTAAGAGTTACCGACAAAATGGGCTCAGACTATGACAAAGCCAATGTCCTGAAAGAGTTAATAGCGCAGGGCGTGCCTTCGGAAAGTAATACTACCAGCTTTTTAGCAGTTACCCAAAATGTTAATTCCGACTACGAAAGAGGCAACGTGCTTAAGGCACTGCTTGAAAAGGGCGTACCCTCCGGCACAGCGTTTACAAAATTTTTACAGGTTGCAGCAACCCTTGGCAGCGATTATGACAAGGGCGAAGTGCTGAAAGCAATGGCTAAGGTAAATATACCTACCGATGATGAATGGATTGAATTAATACAGGGTACAGAAAAGATTGGCGGGGACTATGACAAAAGCGGTGCCTTAATTGAAATTGCCAAATATATGCCTAAAAATGACAAGGTTAAAGGAGCGTATATGTCAACAGCAAAAACTATTACTGCCGATTATAATTATAGCCAGGCAATAAAAGCTGTTAATTAAAAAATACAAACACATTATAAGAAAAGGCAGCAGGTATAGGTCTGTAACACCTTGCCTGCTGCCTTGTTGTATATTTATTTACTATTTGTTATGTTGCTGGGCTATTGATATTAAGTTGCCGCAGGTATCCTCAAAAGTGGCTACTGTTACAGGCCCCATTGGTGTAGGTTTCATTTTAAATACCACGCCAAGCTGCCCCAGCCGCTCATATTCTTTTTGTATATCATTTACGCCAAAAACGGTGGCAGCAATCCCGGCTTCAAACAGTTGCTTTTGAAAAACCTTTGCCGGTTCAAAACCCATAGGCTCCAGCAGTAATTCTACATCGCCGCCATCCGGAGATACTACGGTAAGCCAGCTATGTGCTCCCATAGGTATATCTGTTTTCTTAATAAATCCCAATACTTCTGTATAAAATTTTAGTGCTTTTGCCTGGTCATCTACCATTACACTGGCTACAATTATTTTCATTGTTTGGTTTTTATAGTTAAATGGTTGTTTCTTTTTCTAAAAAATTGGGCAGCATTTCGCCAATAAGGGCAGTCCATCCAAATGCAAAGTTATTGGCCGCCAGGTCAGGATTGCTGGCAGGGAAAGTGTCAAGGCCGGCGTGTGTAAGTTTTAGCCGCGTACCTGTTCCTTCTGCAAAAAGTTCAAAGGTTACAAATGAATTACCTGCGTACCCCTCGTAGCGCCAGCTATAGGTTATTTTTTTGCCCGGTATTACTTCTGTAACCTTGCACAGGTGTACATAGCATTTGTCCGGCGGCCCGCCGGTAAATGAAAATTCGCAGCCCACCGTTGGGGCAAAATTGGCAATGTCAAAATACCATTGCTTCATATCATTTTTATCGGTTATCGCTTTCCATACCCTTTCAACCGGGGCATTGTACACACGTTCAATAACAAATGGTGCTGCGCTCATTTTCTTTTTATTTTTTTTGTGGATGATAATTGTTTACCGGTTTCTTTCTTCATTTCATGCAAAACCTCTTTTTCCAAAAAATCCCCTAATGCATCCAGCTTCTGGTTCCAGAAAACACGGTACTGCTCAACCCAGCCTGATACTTGCGCAAGGGAAGAAAGATTTGCCTGGCAGTACCTTTCCCTGCCAAGTTGTTTAATTACAATTAAACCGCATTCGGTAAGAATTTTTATGTGCCTGCTTATGGCAGGGCGGCTAATATCAAAATTGTCTGCCACGCCATTAAGCGTTAAACTTTGTTTGGCTATTAAATGTATAATCTCTCTTCTTGTGGGGTCGGCTATGGCCTGAAAAACGTCCCGTCTCATCTTACAATAATTGCGTAACTAATCGGTTACAAATATATGGGTAACTGAATGGTTACGCAAAATATTTTTTAAACATACACGTAACCAGGCGGGATTTTCTATTAAAGATCTTCAACTCCCCATAAGTAAAAAATAAAGGTGGTTATGGGCCAACAGCCCTGTTAACCGTTTGTACACGGTAATTCAAGGCCGCGGTAGTACCGGCGGTAACATCAACGGTAACGCCTGTTATTTTAGCCGCCATAGGAGAGGAGAGAAATACCGCCGCATTTGCAATATCTTCCATAAGCGGTAACTGTTTAAGCATGGTGTCTGCTGTCATTTTATGCAGTACTTCATTCATAACACCGGGATTGTTTTCAATCGCATTTATAAATACACGTGAGTCGGGCGAACCGCCAGAGCGTATGTTTACAACACGCACACCATATATGCCAACCTCGGAAGCAAGGTTTTGCGAGAAGCATTCAACAGCACAACAGGCAGGTGCAAAACCGCCGGTATAGGGGTAGCCGATGCCACCGGGTGTAGCTGTAAGAGACAATATAACACCGCAGCCCTGCTGTATCATTATTTTTGCTGCAGCAGTAGCTGTTAAAAAACGGGTTTGCATAGTAAGCGTAACCGGGGTAACAAATTCAGCAACCGTTAGATCCACCAGCGGTATGTTTTGTTTTACATCAACCCCAGCAGCATTAAATGAAATATCTACCGTACCAGCCTGCTGTTTCATTTTTTCAAGATGTGCATTAATGGCTTCTTTGTCAAATGCGTCAACCACCGCGGCAATAGCTTTACCACCGGCAGCAATAATTTCATCAGCAACTGTTTGCACAGGTTGTAACGTACGCCCCGTTACAAATACCTGCGCGCCCTGTGCCGCAAGAGCCTTTGCCACAGCGCTGCCAAGCGACCCGCCGGCACCATATATTACTGCGTTATTATTTGCAAGCAGCATATCAGTTTTTATTTTGAGTAAGCTTTGCCATTATTCTCCTGTAAACTTATTATAAATATACAACGTAACCGGTGGTATGTTGAGACAACTTAAGGAGGTATAAAGGCCTGTATCAGAACTCGTTTTAATCTTACTAATCCTTGCTTATAGTTACGGTTAATATAGGACGGGCCGGCTATAAAACCGCCCCTTGTTTTTTATGGTGGTCGTCCCGTTTAAAACTACACCCTAGTCACATTCATACTTTAAATAATTGACAGCACCCAGTGCCTGCCCTACCTATCGGAATGGCGAAGAATTAGGCGGCTTTTATTATTAACTCCATCATTTCAACAAATTTATCTTTGGTAATGGGCTTTATATAATAGCCGGTTACAATGCTGTATTCTTTTGCCTTATTCATATCTTCAGTAGTTGAGGAGGAAGTAACTATAAAAATAGTCAGCTTATAATCTCTTTTAAACGGAACCTTTATAAATTCATCCAGGAACTGCCATCCATCCATGTATGGCATATTTATATCAAGCAGCACAAGTTCAGGCAGCACCTCAATGGCATCGCTTTTTTCTCTAAAAAAGTTAATCGCCTCCTCGCCGTCGTAAAACTGCAGTACAGATTTTACATAGCCGGATTGTTCAATGGTTTTTTTCATTACAATCTGGTATATCTGGTCGTCGTCTATAATACCTGCTGATGTTATTTTATATTCCATAACTACTATTGTTTAAAATAAATGTAAAAGGTTGTTCCTTTGCCGGGTTCGCTTACTACTTCAATGTTACCTCCGTATGTTTCTACCTGGGTTTTTGTTAAAAACAGGCCAACGCCGTTACTCTGGTACCCCCTGTGAAATATCTTACGGTATTTAAAAATTTCTTTGCCGTGCTTTTTTAAATCAATTCCTATACCATTATCGCTTATTGATAACAGTACCTGGTTATTGTGCATTTTAGTAGTAATAATAATAACAGGCTGTACTGGTGCCTCCCTGTACTTAAGTGCATTGCTTACTATATTGTAAAAAATGCTTTCAAGGTACACCTGCGGAAAAGCTACTGTTTCAATTTTAAAGTCGGTATTTATTACAGCGCCCGTTTTAAGTTTTTCTTCATGCAGCGAGGCAGTTCCTTTTCTAAAGGCTTCTTCAAATGAAGTTGGCCTCGACTGTTCATCCTGCCCAAGCTGAATCTCTATAAAATCTCTTAAGTCGTTGATCGTGTTTAAAATTAACGAGGATGTAGCTTTCAGCTTTGAAAGGAGGAGAGTTCTTTCCTGTTCATCCGCTGCAATCTCAAGATAATCTGCCGCATTAATGATAGATGAGGCGGGTCCGCGGAGGTTGTGGCTGACAATACGGTTAAACTCGCTGATACGGTTAATATGCGTATGCAGTTCGCTGTTGGCTTTTTCCAGCGCGGCGTTCTTGTTTTCAATTTCGGTAGCAAGTTGTTTGCGCAGTGTAATATCAACAATCTGGGAAATAAAAAAGCCGGGGCCATCTTCCTTCCATACCAGCGATACTGACAATAATGAGTAAACTACTTGCCGGCCTTTTGTAAAATATCGTTTCTCCATCTGGTATGTTTCCCGCTGGCGGGCAAGCATTTGTCTTACGTACTCCAAATCCTGGGCAAGGTCGTCGGGGTGTGTTATATCCTGGAACGTAAGCGTATGCAGTTCTTCCTCGCTGTAACCGAGCATATTGCATAGCGCCCTGTTAACCGTAAGCCAGTTGCCCTGAGGGCTAACCAGTGCAATACCTATTGAGGAATAGTCAAAAGCGTTCTTAAAAATCTGCCGGCTTTCGTCAAGTTGTGTATTTTTTTGCTGTAGTTCTGCCTCGGCTTTTTTCCGCATTTCCACTTCATTTTCAAGCTCCCGTGGGGTTTTGAGCGAAAAAGCGGCAGGCAGCACCTTAACAAGACTAAACACTGTTAACCAGCTAACCACGGCTGTAACAGCCCTCATCAGGGCACTTAAGCGGTACACCGGGAACCAAAACGTAACAGCATCAAGAAAATGAGTGGCGCCGCATGCAAGAATAAATGCTGCAAACAAAAAATAAAGCTTTAAAAAATGCTGGTGCTTTTTGTATGTAATAAAACGGATGATTATTACTGGTATGGCAAAATAGGCTGCCCATATCAGCAGGTCGCTTATAATATAAAGCCAGCCGTGAAAATCGCTCCACTTGCCGCAATGCCAGCGCGGGGGCCAGTCTGCAGTATCAAACAGCTTTGAAAAAAAGTCAATTACTTCTCTCATGTAATGGGTACGGCCGGTTATTAGCAACGTGGTTTTTTATTTGCATTGCCATGCAAATATTTAGTTACTGAAACACTATGTTAAAAGTAATGTTTTCTTCATAATTGCCATGCAAAAAAATATTGATTTTATTTGCGCCGCGGGCAGGGGGTAAGGGTAAAGGCCAATATTATGCCTGGTCAACTGTTTTAAGCGTAAAATAAAAGCTGCTTCCTTCGCCGGCATGGCTTTTTACCCAAAGCCTGCCATTGTTGCGCTCGGCAAAATCTTTACACAGCAGCAACCCCAGCCCTGTGCCTTTTTCTTTTGAGGTGCCATAGGTAGTAACACTCTCGCCTTTGTTTATTTTTTGCATTATATCGGGTGTAATGCCGGTACCGGTATCGCGCACACAAATCTGGGCCATGCCGTCAACGGCTTCCGCCTCTACAGTAATGGTATCGCCTGTGGAACAAAATTTAACGGCATTGGATAAGAGGTTGCGCAAAATAGCATACACCATATCAGCATCTGCAAATACGTTAATGTCCCCGGGGGTTGCATTATGCAGGGTTATACCTTTTTCCTGTGCCGTTGTTTCAATGCCGTTTATTGAGTCGCTTACCACTGCATGTATATTCAGCGTTACGGGTTTTACAGTGGTGCCCTTTATTTGGCCTGATGACCAGTTAAGCAGGTTATTTATCAGGTTTACCGTGTAGTCAACATTTTCGCCCAGTTTTGAAAATATAGCTTTTTCCTGGCCGGCAGGCAGGTTGCCCTGGTTCAATAGTTTCAGCAGGCTTTGCAGTGACACGAAGGGCCCCCGCAAATCGTGGGCAAGTGTGGAAAATAATTTGTCTTTATGGGCATTTGCTCTTTCCAGCTTTGAAGCCTGTATCTCAAGCGCTTCTTTTTGCTGCAGTATTTCTGTGTTCATCCGTTGCAGCAGCCTGTTATTTTTTTGCTTGTCAACCCTGCTTTTATTTAATGCCATTACCAGTATAAACAGCATCAGTATTATAAGGCCCGCAATAATAATCTGCATCCGCTGTCCCTGCAGTTTCTGACTATTTTCAAGGTCTTTTTTTGCCTGGGTTTCTTTTAACCGTGCTTCTTCACGTTCATATTTATATTTTATCTGCAGTTCAAAAAGTTTTTTTTGCGTTTCCTCGTTAAAAAGGCTGTCTGAATACTGCGTGTACAGGTGCAGGAATTGTAATGCGCTTTGTGTATTTCCGCGGGCTTCATATATATCGGCCAGCAACCTGGCTGCATCTGTAATGTTCTGCTTGCTTTTTAGTTCTTCTGCAAGCCGCAGGCTTAATTGCGCTGCAGCAATGGCAGAATCGTTTTTCTGCTGTTCCCGGTACACTTTTGCAATAGACAGGTTGGAGGTAGTTAGGCCAAGCCTGTCATTTGTTTTTTGATAGTAAGCTGCAGCCTTGCGCAAGTAAGTCAGAGCCTCGGCATATTTTCCGGTGCTTATCAACATATTGCCCATGTCATCAGCCAGGTAAGCTTCATAGTACTCGTTGTTAAGGTAATGTGCCATTTGCAATGCCTGCCGCTGGTAATTTATCGCTGTATCATACTGGCCAAGACCGGCATATATTTCTCCCAGGTTATTCATTTCTCCTGCCAGGCGCACACTGTCATTAACCTCTTTAGCCATATTATATGCCTTCTGGTTATAGGGAAGCGCTTCATCAAATTTTTTCATATCAAGATATAATAACCCTATATTGCTCAAGGCATAGCATTCAAGCAACTTATCCGGTATTTTAACAGCAGCGTCAAGAGACTGCTGGTAACAGGCAAGTGCCTGGGGCCTGTCGCCGGTGAGCATATTAGCATTACCGAGCTGCCGCAGGCCTTCTGCAATACCCTTTTGGTAGCCAATTTGCTTTGAAAGCTTTAACGAAAGGTTGGCATAATAAAAAATACTATCGGCATTAAGGGAATAATACAGGTGGGCAAGTTTGGCTATATTTAACAGGTAGCTTGTATCTTTTTCGTAATTTTTTTGTTGTTGCTGCTGTTTTATAACATTTCGCAGGTTGCTTATTTCGCCCGGCTGACCACTTGCAGAAAGGTATAAAAATGTAAGGACCAACAATATTGGTATTAAAATATTTCTCATCTATGCTGATCGCAAAAATATTGACGGGCAATATAAGTATTGTTTGGGGCAACGTGCCATTAAAATTGCTACACAGTATGTACATACCGGTAACTGTTAGTTCATATAATCATTTTTAAAATTTGATTGACCGGATTGTCGTCCAGGTAAATGCCGGGAAAAAGGGTGGCTCACATTTTCTTTATAGTATAAAAATGCCTGAAATAAAAATTATCACCGTTTGCATTACGGTACGACTGGCTTGTAAGCAGGCCTGCTGAACTGTATGTATACTCCTGCGTTGAATGATCCCAAAAAACATTGCGGTTGCTGTAGCTCTTTTCCTTTATAAGCCTTTGCTGTGTGTCATAAAAATATTCCTTGCTTAGCGTACGGTTGTCATTTACAAGATAAATACTTGTTTCCCGCGCCCTGTCATCGTATTCGTAATCATAGGAATACATCCAATGCCCCTGGAAATCAAACATTTTTTCTTCACTAAGCTTACTTCCCGTATATGTATAGTCGCGGTAAAGATATTTTGCGGTGTGCGGCATGCTGAGGTACTCTTTTATACGCCGGCCGGCACTGTCATATTCATAATTATTTTCAGTAAGCGAACCCGAAGTATCACGAATGTAGGAGTAATCTTTACGGGCAATAATGTTTCCTGCAGTGTCGTAGTCAAAAGTAACCACATCCTTATCAATAGCGGGGTTGCCGTTAATGGAAATACTGCTGCGTGCTTGCGTTTCTATACGCGCCGGTGTGCCGTTATCATTGTAAGTATAATTGGTTATTTTTTCCACCCCACCACTGCTAACTTCAAACTCATCCTTTTCAATCATATAACCGCGTGTATTAAAATATAATACTGCGGCAAGTGCGCTGTCATGTTTTTTTTGAGCCTTGGCATAATAATAAATTGAATCGTTTACTACAGCATGCATTTTTACGGCCCTAAAAAGTGAAGTGTCCCATGAGGGGTAAAAGTACAGTGTGCGGGAAAACCTTACGCCCTGGGCATGGCATAACAAAATACTTAAAAGGGTTACGCCCGTACATACAATACGTTGCATATAAATTTTTTAAGGTTTTACCTGGGTGTTACGAAAAGTTGTAATAACACTACCGTAACTTATACAGGTTTTGCGAAATTAAGGCGCTGAAAGTTGCGCCGGCAATAAACATCCGTAATTTTTAAGAGGTATATAAAAATGGCCAGGGTACATACACCGGCTACAATTTTGTACCTTTTATTAAAACAGACGCGCTTATGGATTGATTTTTTAAATGCAAAAACTTTTTACGTTCTTCATCATTATTAAAGTTTGCCAAATCGGTTTCGCTGCAGAATTCAACAAGATGTATTTCGTAAGGTTTGGCAATGCTGTTTTCTATTACAGCATCCCCAGGTGGCCGTACGCGCAGCAAAAGCCGGCCATTGTATTTTGAAATAAGAGGCAAGGCTATATCTTCAAATTGGTGAAATACTTTTTCCTCACCTTCATTAACATACACCAGTTGTAGTATGTAAATCATTTTTATATCATTATCCGTTTATAAAACGCTGCTGTTATAGTGTTATAAAACCTATGCAAGATAAAACTTTTGAGTTGCCTTGTAATAATGTATGCCATTGTGGTTACCTAACTGTCAGCAGCAGTACATAAGAAATTTTAAACAGCTTAAATACACATGTCCAAATTATTTTTAATAGAGATACCAGTAAAAAAATGAAATTAATTCTGATAATTTTTATCTGTTTCAAGCCATGGTTGGTCAATGTTTCAGCATAAGTTATCAACAATAAAAAATACATCTGCACAATTGATGACAGCAGCGCACGCTAACATTAAACAAAGTATGCAAATTTACAATTTGGTAATACTATTGAAAATTATGTGCAATTACTTTTGCGGTGATAAAACGAACTGCAACAACATCCCTTAAAAAATATGCATACCCCATTGATGGTATATAATGTGCATGCCGCGTAAAATTACTTTACTGTGGCAAGATCAAAAAAAACGCAACCAGGCTTCGTGAAAACAAAAATGCGCTAACCCTTTCCGGGGTTATGTTGCAGCTTAATTTGTATTCCTTTGGTTAACTGGCTATTATTTTTATTTATGTTGATTGTGAAATAAGTAAACATCATGCAAAAAATGTTTTTTTCCAGTAATCGTCAGCTATTATTGTTTGCCCAAAAGGCCCGTAAATTGTATTGCATCGCCTGTATTAACACTTTTAAAACCTGGTGAATTTTTACCCCTTTTCTAAAGGGTTGATGTTGCTTATTACTTGTTTACTATGATACCAAAAAACTGCTGTTCAACAGCAGGAGGAATTGCTTTGACTGAAACTTTTTTAAAACCCCTGTTTATGATAACCAGATGTACGCGTTATTTAAAAGCATCATTATGGATGCTGTTTTTCTCACTTGTCACATGTACAGGTGTGCTGGCACAAAGCAGCACAGGTACTGTGGAGGGTGTAGTGCAGGACCAAAACGGGCAACCTGTGCAAAATGTTAGTGTAATTGCTGAAAACAGTAAAACAAATTTTAAACGTGGTACTCTTACGGACAGCCTCGGCATGTTTAGGTTTACCGCCTTACCCGCAGGCAACGGCTACAAGCTAACCTTTTCGCATGTGCAGTACGACATTCAAACAATGAATGATTATAATGTTAAGATGGGTACAAACCCACCCCTTACAATGAAATTAAAGGGCAGGGCAGACCAGTTAAATGAAGTTGTGGTAGTGGGTTACAGCACGCAAAAGAAAATTAACCTTACGGGTGCCGTAAGCCAGGTTAGCGGCGATGTGCTTAACGCCCGGTCACTGCCTAACATTACACAGGGCTTACAGGGCGCTATACCTAACCTTAACCTTGTAATGGCCGACGGCAAACCCTTCACATCACCCACATATAATATAAGGGGTACCACTTCCATAGGCCAGGGCGGTAGCGCATTGGTACTTATTGACGGTGTACAGGGCGACCCCAGCCTGCTGAACCCTAATGACGTAGCCAGTGTTACGGTATTAAAAGATGTATCTTCTGCAGCGGTATATGGTGCAAGGGCGGCGTATGGCGTTGTACTTATTACCACAAAAAACCCGAAGAAAGACAAGTTTAACATCACATACTCTTCAAACTATTCATTAAAGCAACCTACAACAGTACCCCAAACGGTATCTGATGGCTACCAGTATGCGCTGATGTTTGATTCTGCATGGTCTGCATGGAATGATTATGCTGCAAGGCCGCAGAACGTTAATAAAACACAGGTGTTTTCACCTGCTTACCTTGCCGAGTTAAAGAGGAGAGATGAGGACCCGTCGTTGCCAAAAGTAGAAGTTGATCCCACTACGGGTAACTACGTATATTATTCTAATGTTGACTGGTACGACCTGTTGTATAAAAACAACCTTGGCGCTATTGACCAGAATCTTTCCGTATCAGGCAGTAATTCAAAAACATCCTACTATGTAACAGGCAGGTACTATGGCCAGGATGGCTTGTTTAGGTATAACCCGGATGATTACAGCATGTATAATCTTATGGCCAAGGGTACGTTACAGGTTACACCATGGCTGCAGATTTACAACACCACACAGTTCTCCAGCAGAAAATACCACAACCCTGTTAACGTTGGCGAGGGCGGTGGTATATGGCGTAATATGGCCGACAACTCGCATCCGTCAACACCGCTGTTCAACCCGGATGGAACGCTTACTTCCGCAGGCGCTTATTCAGTTGGTGATTTCTGGTATGGTAAAAATGGTATAGATTTTAAAGACCAGGTAACTAAAAATACCAGTGGTTTTATCGCCAATATTTATAAAAATGTTTTTCAGATACGCGGCGATTTTACTTTTCAGAATACAGTGTCTAACCAAACACAGATACGGGTGCCTGTGCCGTACAGCCTGGGTCCGGGTGTAATAAATTACCTCGGTTCCCAATATAACGACATCAGCATGACCAATTCTAACAACAACTACCTTGCGGCAAACGTGTATGGCGAATACGAAAACACTTTTGCACATAATCATTATTTAAAAGTATTGTTGGGTTATAACTATGAGCAGTCAGTAACCAGCGGTTATACTGCTTTACGCAATGGGCTTATCTTCAGCGATGCAGATAATATAAACCTTGCGCTCGGGCAAAACACCGCCACCAGCGGTGTATATGAAAAATGGGCTATCCTGGGTGGTTTCGGCCGTATTAACTATTCTTTTAAAGATCGGTATTTGATTGAAGGCGATGCGCGTTATGACGGATCTTCAAAATTTCCGTCCGACCAGCGCTTTGCATTCTTTCCGTCTGTGTCAGCCGGTTGGCGCGTATCTAAGGAAAGCTTCTGGCATGTATCCCCAAAAGCCATCAGCGATTTAAAAATAAGAGCGTCGTATGGATCGCTGGGTAACGGTAACATTGCATCTTACGCTTACCAGGAGCAGTTTGGCATAAGCCAGTCATCACGCGTGTTGGGCGGCGTATTGCCCCAGTACACAAGTGCTCCGGGCGTATTACCTGCGGGCCTGACATGGGAAACAGCTACTACAGCCAACCTTGGCCTTGACCTTACACTCCTTTCCAACAGGCTTGAGTTTACAGGTGATATGTACAATCGTAAAACCACCAACATGTTTACCGTGGGACAAACGCTGCCTGACGTATTTGGCGCTACTGTACCAAAAGGCAACTATGCTGACATGACCACTAAAGGCTGGGAGGTATCACTTGCATGGAGAGACCAATTTAAAATGGGGGGCTCAACATTCAGCTATCATATAAGTGCGTGGATGTCAGACTATACAGCAAAAATTACCAAGTATAACAATGCTACCGGCACACTTAATGACTATTACGCTGGTGAAACGGTAGGCGAAATATGGGGTTATACCAATGATGGTTACTGGACTGATGCCGACGTGGCAAAAGCAAAAGATTTTCAAAATTTCATCAAAGTATCCAACAGCAATATTTACCTGCCTGGCGATATCAAGTTTAAGGATATAAACGGCGATGGTGTAATAAATAATGGTGCTTATACTGTTAGCGACCATGGTGATTTAAAAGTGATAGGCAACTCTACCCCCCGTTATACCTATGGTATAAACCTCGGTGCTGATTATCACAATTTCTTCTTTAGTGCATTCTTCCAGGGAGTGGGCAAAATGGATTGGTGGCCAGGCTCAGAGGCTGATGCATTTTGGGGGCAGTACAACAGGCCTTATGACTTTCTTATGCAGTCGCAGGTGGGCAAAATCTGGTCTCCTTCAAACCCCAATGCTTACTGGCCGCGTTACAGGGGTTATGTAGCCCAAAACACCAACCGCGAGCTGTATGTGGCACAAACCAAGTACCTGCAAAATGTAAGCTATATACGGTTAAAAAATATACAGGTTGGCTATAACCTGCCTGCCGGCTTAATTTCAAGGCTGCACATGAACAGTGCGCGCGTGTACCTCTCAGGAGAAAACCTTTGGTCGGCTTCCCCATTATATAAAATAACCAAAGATTTTGACGTGGAAAATATTGGCAGGTCAGATACTATTGCTTCAGGTTCAAACTCAGGCAACACCAATAACTATCCTATTCTTAAAAGTGTAACCATCGGTTTATCAGTAACCTTCTAAAAAAGAAAAGCTATGTTTAAAAATAAATTATTTAAAGGTGTGGGTGCGGCTTTAGTTGCTGCGGTGGCTGTAAGTTCCTGTACCAAAAATTTAGACCAGCAACCACAAAGTACAGCCAATGAAAGCGCAGTGTTTGGCAGCGAGCAGGGGCTGGCTTTGTATTCAAATTCATTTTACAATATCCTGCCCGATATTAATACACCATTCAGAACAGACTGCAATCTTTCTGATTATGGTGCTGTAAGCAATGTTCCAACATTTATACAGCCGGGGGCTTATACATCATTACAAAGTTCCGGCTGGTCATGGGGCAACCTGCGTAATGTAAACTACTTTATCCAGCATTGCAATAATCCTGCAGTAGCAGAAGGTGTAAGAAACAACTACCTCGGTCTTGCACACTTCTTCAGGGCATATTTTTATTTCAATATGGTACAGCGTTTTGGCGATGTGCCCTGGATTAATAAACCACTTGATGTGAACGATACAACACTGCTATATGGTAAGCGTGACCCGCGGACATTGGTGATGGATTCGGTTTTGGCTGATATAAATTTCGCAATCGCAAATATTAAATCAACCAACGATGCCACAAGAAGCACCATTACAAAGTGGGTGGCTTATGGCTTAAAGTCAAGGATATGCCTGTTTGAAGGCACTTTCAGAAAGTACCAAACCGGCTATGGCCTTACAGCAAGTGCCGGGCAGTTTTTGCAACAGGCTGCCGATGCTGCTAAAGCGGTTATTGATAGTGCAGGCTACAGCCTTAACACAGGCGGCAATATGGCATACCGTAACCTTTTCATCAGCGCTGCGCCGGTAGCCAATGAAGTAATGCTGGCAGATGTTACCAGCACCTCGCTTGGTAAGTATAATGATGCCAACTGGTATTATACAAGTGCTACTTACGGCCCGCGCTTTAGCTTTATTCGTACGTTCATAAACACCTACCTTAATCTTGACGGCACACCGTTTACGGACATACCGGGCCATGACACCATCACCTTTGTAAACGAGGTAAAAAACAGGGACTGGCGTTTACAGCAAACCATACGTACCGGCAGCTACAAACGCATAAGCAACGGCATACAGGTACCTGCGCCGCCTGTTTTCTCTTACACCTACACCGGCTACCAGCCTATAAAATGGTGTTTGGATGATATGGTGAACGATAACGGCGCCACCAACACAAACTCAATATGCCTGATGCGTTATGCAGAAATATTGCTGAACTATGCAGAAGCAAAAGCAGAACTTGGCACACTAACCGATGCTGACTGGGCGCTTACCATCGGCGCGTTACGCGCAAGGGCGGGCATTACAGGCGGACTTACAGCAAAACCCACCGTGGCTGACCCATACCTGCAGCAGCATTATTTTCCCGATATTACAGACCCTGTTATTCTTGAGGTAAGGAGGGAGAGAGGCATTGAGCTGGCACTGGAAGGGTTTAGGTATTATGACCTGGTACGCTGGAAACACGGCGAACTGCTGCTTAATACATGGAATGGTTTTTATGTGCCTGCACTTGATACGCCCATGGACTTAAACGGCGACGGCATCCCGGACGTGTGCTTTTATGTAAACCCGCCTGCTAACCAGGTAAGCGGCGTAACATATATAAAAGTATCTGCCAACCCGCAAATACTTGAACATGGTACTTATGGCGAGCTGCACTGGCTGGATAACATAAACAGGACGTGGAGTGATTACATGTACCTTTATCCCATACCGTATTCATCTCTTCAGTTAAACCCCAACCTGGGTCAAAACCCCGGGTGGCAATAAATTGATATAGAACAATAATTAAAAACTTAACCGGATGATAAGAAGAATCTTTATGGCTGCCCTTGCCGCACTGCTGTTAACAGCAGTGCAGGCACAGCCGGCAAAACATGTTATTATTGTAACTATTGACGGTTTCAGGCCCGATTTTTACCTTGATTCAGCATGGCGCACGCCACACCTGCGTGAGCTTTTACGTAAAGGTGTTTACGCTTACGGAGTAAACAGTGTACTGCCATCAATCACTTACCCGTCTCATACCACTATTGTTACAGGTGTATGGCCGGATAAGCATGGGGTATATTACAATAACAAGTTTAATGAGCCTGGCTGGCAGAATAAAATGTATTGGAATGATACCTCTATCCATGCGCCTACCCTGTGGGCAGCAGTACACGCACAGGGTAAAAAAGTGGCAGCGCTGTTATGGCCCGTATCTGCTGATGCACCTGTTGACTACAATATACCCGACATCGGCAGCCTTGGTGACAGCATACGCGAAGCATACAGCAAACCTGCAGGTTTTGTGGATGACCTTAAGAAAGAAGTATTTAATGGCGCATCCAAAATTGAGTACGGCAAAAACACCAATGTAGCAAAAATTGCCGCCTATGTTATTAACAACGCCAAGCCCGCACTTATGACAGTACATTTCTTTTCAGTTGACCATGCAGAGCATACCGTAGGCCGTACCGGGCAGATGGTAGAAGATGCTATAGCTGATGCTGACAGCGGCATTGGCATTATTGAAGATGCTATAGCCAAGCAAGGAATGGCTGATAAAACTGTATTGATAGTTACAGGCGACCATGGGTTTAAGAATGTTACTGCCAATATAAACCCGAATGTATGGCTGGCAAAGGCCGGGTTGATAACCAATGCAAAGAACAATGAATGGAAGGCTATGTTCTATTCGGCAGGGGGCAGCGCCTTTTTATACCTGAAAGACAATAATGACAGGCAAACAGAACAGGAGGTACTTAAGATTTTAAATAATCAGCCAGACTCAGTAAAAAAGTATTTTACCATAGTAAGCAGGCATCAAATGAACAGCGTGGGTGGTAACCCCACGGTAGCTTTTGCGCTTACCGGTGAAAATGGTGCGGCTTTTGGAAATGCTGTAAATGGAGAAGCCATAAGGCCTGGCAAAGGCGGAACACATGGTTATTTTCCCAATACGCGCGAAATACAAACCGGGTTTATTGCTGTAGGGCCAGGACTAAAAAGTAATGGTACAATGATTAAAGAAATGAACCTGCGTGATATTGCGCCGCTGGTATCAAAACTGCTGGGAGTACCCTTTCCCTCTGCGGAAGGTAAAATACCCGCGGGAATACGGATAAGATAAGTCTTTTACTGAAATGTTTCAACTGGAGAAGCCCTGCTGTAAAAAGCGGGGCTTTTTATGCAAAGCTATTTTTATTGCGTTATTCAAAATTTATATTGTTATCTAAACAAGCTTCGGGTTTTGCCTGTTGATTAGTTTAATAAGCTTTAGCAATTCAGGCAAAATAAATGCCGATATTCTTGAAGCGCAATATATTGGTGTAAGTGGTGTTACTTTTTTGTATTTGACGGCAAGTATGCTGTTGCAGGCGCACAGTCTGCTGCAACATTTGTGCAGGTACAGGAAAAATCGTTTAGTGAGGGCAGTATCAGCATCAACCGTTAGTAATAGAAATCATGGTGAAAGTTGTTTTCCAGTGGGCGATTGCAGGTAACCAGGCGGCAAAATTATTCAGCAATCTACCACTTCATCACCTGTTTTATATACGCCGCTAATTCCGTGGCAATGGCAGCGTGTTCCTGCAAATCAGGGTGCCCGCCGCAGCCATTGTGATATTGCTTTGAATAAAAATATTTGTGCACTTTACTATCGCCGGCTTTGTTAAAGTAATTTACTATGCCTGTTATGTTGTTTTTCAGCACAGCAGCTAACTTTTCATCAGCCATTGGGCTGGTAAGGCAAAATATATGTGCGTTGGGATATTTGCCGCGTATTGTTTTTACAAAATTAACATACGCACTGCAAAATTTAGTTGAATCCTGTATGCCGTCGTTCTGCCCCAGCGTAACGGTTACAACATCGGGAATGTACGCAGAAAAATCCCATGGCATGCTGTCAGCGCGCATATCTGTTTTGTCAAATACCTCTGGCATTGTTATATCCATATTGCAGCAGCTATGCACCAGGCCAATGCCTGAAACAGCACTTAGCTGCCATTGAGCATGCAACATTCTTGCTGTAACTGGCCCGTAACTCATATATGCGTTGTGCTGGTCATACCACGCCCCCTGGCCGCAAGGCTTAACTGATAAATCACTTCCTGCGCCACAGGTTATGGAGTTGCCTATAAATTCAATTTTTCTTTTTGGCTCGTTGCGTAATTTATATAAGGCGGAACAGGTTATACCTTCAAAAGCCAGGTACCCGTTACCAGACTCGGTGTTTTTGCAAATGGTAATAACATGCCTGCCATCCCCAAGGTTAAAACCGGCTTTTATTGTATTGGTTTTGGCCGTGGTTTGCACCCGCATGGGTACTTTATCATCTATCGTAATTTCTACATAATTGTGCTGCCCGTACAATTCTTCATCGGTAAGGGTAATGTTACAGTAAGGCCCGGTAAACCCGATGCGTATATAGGCGCCGGGCGACCATAGCCGGGGTGCTTTCGGGTTGCCGAAATCAATCCTGCCCACGTATTTTACCATGGGGTTGTCCGCAGCAAAAAAATTAATATTCAAATCCGGGGCCTCTGTATCATAAGTCCTGTACACATTAGGCTGCCGCTGACTGTTTGCTATGCAGGGTAAGCAACACAATAAAACAACCGTCAAAATGCTTTTCATACCGCAAAAGTTAATTTGTTATTATATTGGCATAGCGGATGCTGAAAAGGCGCATTATACAATGTTGTATGTTTTGCCACACAAAAAACAACCTTACTGGTTTAGAGTTGCTTATTAAGCACAATAAACTCAAGTGGCCGTTTGGCAATACCAAATTTACTGTCAGGCGGGAAAGGCTTCGTAGCGCCTGTGGGCAGGTAACCTCTCTTGGCATACCATGCTATCAGCTCATGCCTTATCGAAATTACAGTCATTTCAATATTTAAACAACCTTTTTCAGTTGCAAAATTTTCAGCAGCACTCATTAACTGCTTCCCTATGCCCTTTGCCTGTAATTGTGGTTCAACTGTCAGCATGCCCAGGTACATGGTTGTGCTGTTTTGCTGCAGGTACACGCAGGCAATCATGTGCCCGGTATTATCGCTGGCGCTCAGTATCGTATTTTTACTGTTTGCAAGCAGTTCGGTAAGCATTGTTTCGTCAATGCGCTGACCATCTAAAAGGTCTGCTTCAGTTGTCCACCCAGCCTTTGAGCTTTCACCCCTGTAAGCGCTGTTTACTAATATAACAAGTGCCGGCACATCGTCAAATCCCGCACGTTTTATTGTTAAATCCATCTGGCAGTAATGTTTCAATCAAATAAATCAGAAGAAAGGTAGCGGTCGCCACGGTCGCAAATAATACATACGATAGTACCCGCCTGGAGTTTTTTTGAAAGCTCAACTGCAGCATACACAGCCCCACCACTGCTCATGCCGCAAAAAATTGCTTCTTCTTTGGCAAGTCGCTTGGTCATTGTGCGGGCATCCAGTTCTGCCACTTCAATGGTTTGGTCAATCCGGTCTCGATTAAATATTTTAGGCAGGTAGGCTTCCTGCCATTTACGTATGCCGGGTATGTGTGCTCCATCGGCCGGCTGGCAGCCTACTATTTGAATATTACTGTTTTGTTCTTTTAAAAATTTTGATACCCCCATTATGGTACCAGTGGTACCCATTGCTGAAACAAAATGGGTAACCGCACCCTTAGTATCGCGCCAAATTTCAGGGCCGGTGGTTTTATAGTGCATCATGTAATTATCG
>DASZUX010000365.1:0-4944 GCA_035547455.1 Chitinophagaceae bacterium | reverse complement strand
TGCCTCGCCAATAACCTGCAATACGTATTGCTGTTGCTTTTGATTAATAAGCGGTCCCATTTGGATACCTGCTTCCATCCCAAAACCTACTTTTATACTTTTTACTGCTTCTGTTGCAGCATTTAAAAAATCAGTATAAATTTTTTCATGCACAAAAAATCGTTGCGGCGATATACACACCTGGCCGGCATTGCGCAGTTTGGCAATTACTGCAGATTTGGCAAGAACCTCTGCATTTACATCGTGATTTATTATTACAGGTGCATTACCTCCCAGTTCAAGTGACAATTTTGTATTTGTTCTTGATGCACCGTCCATCAACAGTTTACCAACCCTTGTGCTGCCGGTAAAACTTATTTTCTTTACCAGGGGGTTATTCAGCATTTCTTCGCCTATGCTGGCAGCATCGCCTACCAGGTTATTCAGTACCCCCGAAGGCAAACCGGCTTCATTTAATGCCTCTACAATGTGGCTTGTTGAAAGAGCTGTAAATTCCGAGGCTTTCGCCACCACGGTACATCCTGCCGCCAGGGCGGCAGCCCAGGCACGTGCAGGGTTATAAGCCGGGAAGTTCCATGCCGTAATGATGCCGATTACTCCCATAGGCTGCCAAAGGGTCATCATACGTTTGTCGTTGCGATTAGCTGGTATCGTTCTACCGTAGGATCGCTTGGCCTCTTCAGCAAACCATTCAAAAAGGTTGGCGGCCACTACCCATTCCCCTTTAGCTTCAGCAAAAGGCTTTCCTGTTTCAAGCACGGAATGCTCGGCATAGTCATCCACATTCTTTCTTATAATATCAGCCGCTTTTTTTAAAATGGCGCTACGCTGGTAAACGTTTGTATTGCTCCAGGTTTTAAAAGCGGCAGCAGCAGCTTCAACAGCCTGTTTACATTCTGCAGCATTGCTCCATGTAATAGCTGCAATAACTTCTTCGGTAGCGGGGTTTAGCATCGTTTGCATTTCTCCCGACGATGCTGTTACGTACTCGCCGTTTATATAGTTTAATACCATGTTAGTTTAAGTCTTTAATTGCATCTTCAAGAATATTAAGGCCCTTTTCCAGTAAATCTTGCTCTATTACAAGCGGGCTCAAAATACGAATAACATTGCCGTAAACACCTGCGCTTATTACAATCAATCCCTTTTCCGCGCAGGTATTAATAATATGTTGTGCGCCAACAGCATTAGGACTGTTCCAGTCGCCGTCATTAATTACATCAAATGCCAGCATGGCTCCTAATCCCCTTATTTCCCCAACAACGTGGGGATATTCTGCCTGGAAATATTCAAATCTTTCCCGCACTATCTTACCCACTTTTTCGCCAAGTGCATTAATATCAATTTCTTCCATATAGTTCAACGTGGCCAGCGATGCTGCACAGCATACTGGGTTGCCCGCATAAGTACCGCCTAACGTAGATGGCGCAGCGGCATCCATAACATGCGCTTTACCCATTACGGCTGCAATCGGCATGCCTGAGCCCATTGATTTTGCCCAGGTTGAAATATCTGGTATAACGCCATAATGATGAAAAGCTGCCCACCTGCCGGTGCGGCCGAAACCACTTTGCACTTCGTCAAAAATCAGCATAATGCCTGTTTCGTCACATAACTGTCTTAAGGCTTTTATGTACGATTTGGGAGCTACAAAAAAACCGCCTTCGCCCTGTACAAGTTCAATAATAACTCCTGCTACATCTTCTGCCCGTACATAAGTTTTAAAAAACGCTTTTAACCGCTGAATTTCGGCAGCCGCAAAATCATCCTCACTCATATTATGAATATGAGGGCGGTATGCCGGGTAATCTACCCGGTAAACTTCAGGTGCAAAGGGGCCGCAACCAGCTTTATAAGTAACCTTGCTGGTAAGCGTCATGCCCATCATTGTACGGCCGTGAAAGCCCCCGCTAAAGCAAATAATAGCCTCCCGTTTGGTAGCCTGTCTCGCTATTTTAATGGCATTCTCCACCGCTTCTGCACCACTGTTTAAAAACATTACCTTGGTGGCGTTGCCGTGCGGTAGCAAGTCAATCATTTTCTTTGCAAGGTCAAGATATATTTCGTATAGTGCTACATTAAAGCTGCTGTGTATTAATTTTTCAGCCTGCTGCTGTATTGCCTGTACAACGGGGGGAGGGCAGTGGCCGGCATTAAGAACACCTATACCGCCTGCAAAATCAATAAGCTGCCGGTGGTCAGCGTCGGTTATTACAGCACCCTGCGCTTCCTGTACAGTTGAGGGGTTGAATACGCCCAGTGCATCCGGCACTAATTCCTTCCGGCGTTTATATAATCTTTCTTTTTCTGTAATTGCTTCTAATATTTCTTTCATATAGCAAATCATTTATAAAACAATCCTATCCTGCGTACACGGTTTTAATATTCATAAACTCGTGTATGCCGAAATGTGACAACTCTCTTCCGTACCCTGATTTTTTTATGCCGCCAAAAGGATAACGGGGGTCTGATTTAACCATTGCATTGATAAACACCGACCCGCAATCAATTTCTTTTGCCAGCAGTTGTGCTTTTTCAATATCCTTGCTCCAGATAGCACTGCCAAGACCGTACCTGTGATCATTCGCGAGTTGTATAGCCTCCTGCTCACCCGGCGCATTAATAATTACCGCCAGGGGGCCAAAGGTCTCTTCATCAAATGCCGGCATGCCCTTATGAACGCCCGTTAAAAGGGCAGGAGAGAAGTTGCATCCATCGCGTTGCCCGCCACATATAAGCCTGGCGCCTGCTGTAACAGAAGCCTGCATCTGGTACTCCAGTTTTTCCGCAAGGTCAATACGGGCAACAGGGCCAGTGGTAGCAGCTTCATCAAAAGGATCACCCTGTTTCAACGCTGCTATTTCTTTTTGCACCGCTTCAGTAAATGCAGCAGAAGCCATGCCCACCGTAATAAAACGTTTGGCGGCAATGCAGCTTTGCCCCGCATTTTGCATGCGCGATTGCACCGCTACTTTTGCTGCTTTTTCAATGTCTGCGTCTTCAAGCACTAATACTATATCGCTGCCGCCTAACTCCAGCACCGTTTTTTTAATGGCTTTGCCGGCCAGTGCGGCTACTTTGCTGCCTGCCAATTCGCTGCCGGTAAGCGTAACCCCCTGTACAATATCGTGGTTTATTACATGCCCCGTTTTATCCACATCCATTACAAGGGTTTGAAAAACGCCACCAGGAAAGCCCGCCTCTAAAAACGCCTTTTCTATTACCAATGCTACCCCGCATACATTGGGGGCATGTTTTAGTAAAGCTACATTCCCCGCCATAATATAGGGCGCTGCAAACCTGAACACCTGCCAAAACGGGAAGTTCCATGGCATTATAGCAAGTATAGCACCCACAGGTTGAAAAACAACATAGCTTTTTGCTGCGTCCGAAGGCTGCGGCACGTCTTTTAAAAACGCTTCTGCATGCTCCGCGTAATACCTGCAGCCCATAGCGCATTTTTCTATCTCGGCTTTTGACTCCCGCAGTACCTTCCCCATTTCGCGGGTAATAAGCGCAGCATATTCATCCCTGTGCTGCAGCAATACATCTGCCAGCCGGAGCATTAATTGACTCCTTTTTGAGAATGATGTTTTTTTCCAGGAAGCGAATGCAGTTTCGCTTTTTACAAGACAATGTTCAATCGTTGCGTCACTCATCCATTCATATTCGGCAATTACTTCACCGGTGTATGGATAGATTGATTTGAATGTATTCATCAGTTTAATCCTCCGCCTTTAATTATAAAAAGGCATATATAATACAACCTTAACGCTGCTATTGTTTTATTAATACGCCAACAGCCATGCTAATAACCGGGATTTTGCACTACTACACCGTTGGTAGCTGCAATTTCTCTTTGCGGTATAGGCATAACAGGTTGCACACCTTCCCCTAATATTTCTACCACTTTCCCTGTACGAGCAAGGTCAAATAAACGGTGCCCTTCAAAGTTTAGCTCGGCCCGGCGTTCATCTAATACTGCATTCAAAAAATCATTATCATTGGGTACATTAGCAGCGGTTAAATCGCTCATTCCCCGTGCCTCACGAACAGTATTCAGGTCTGCAAGGCCTTTTTGCCTGCCTTGAGCTTCCGCGCGTACCAGGTATATTTCCGCCAGGCGTATTACATACGCCGAATTATCCTTCGTTGCCTCACCGCGGTATTTCTGTGTGCGGCCATCCGGCTGAATACTTACATCAACGTTATTATAATCAACCAACTGGCTGCGAAGATCGTCCGGGCGGCCTTCAAAAAATGTATTCAGATCAGCGTTGGCTAAAAATATTACATCAGACCGCAAGGCATCATCCCTCAAATATGTAGATGTATTATAATAGCTGGGGTGCTGCAGGTCGAACACCAGTTCAAAAATGCTCTCTGTTGTAAGTTTTTTAGTATATACCTGCGTAAAATCAGAAGGGCCCAGCAGGGCGAAGTTATCATCTCCAATAACATCTGTAGCCATTTTTGCGGCATTGGTTTTATCACCGTAATACAGGTAAACCCTTGCCAGCAGAGCCTTTGCAGCGGTTTGCGATATATACTGGTTGCCGTTATACGTGTTTAATTTATTAATGGCTGCCTGTAAGTCGGTAATTATTTGCTGGTATGATTGTTCTACGGTGCTCCTGGCTACAGGCGTTTTGGGGCTATCAGAAGTTGTTACGATTGATATACCATACCGGGAGCTTTTATACCAATGTTCGCCAAACATTCGCAGTAAATCAAAATTTGCCAGTGAACGCACGAACAGCGCCTCCCCAAGAATGTTATCTTTTTCAGCAGCATCATCCTCAACATTATCTATGTTGTAAATTATTTTATTAGCTGTATAGATAGTGTTATAGATAGCGATATACGTTCCTTCTACATATATATGAGAGGGCTGCACGGTATGCGAGGCAATATCATTCAGGTCAATCACATCATAACCGCCGG
>DASZUX010000364.1:0-10794 GCA_035547455.1 Chitinophagaceae bacterium | reverse complement strand
TTCTCATTTGAATCCTTAATTAAGGGTTCCACTTCAATATTCACTATGCAAGTTTTATTACCAGACTTTATTTCCAGGTCATCTTTTTTATAATGTTCGCCCGTTTTAATAACCTTATGTACAGCTTTCTTTAATTCAAATCCCAACCCCGGCCTTGCCATCTTTAATAGATTAAGGCTTGCTTTTCCCGGGGATGGCTCCAGGAAAAGTCCTGTCGAGCCACGGAATTGCAGTATTTCCAGGTCCTGGTTCACTACTACACTTGCAGGCACATATTTTTGCAGCAATTTTTCGTTAGCAAGCCGCTCCAGCATTTTTTCATAATCCGCTTCTCCCCGGCTACCTTTTTTAAGTTCTGCGCTATGATAATCTTTCCACGCAGAAAGCTGATGCAAGTTCATCTCGGGCAGTAACCTGGAAGTAATATCCTTCTTACGGGTGAATACTTTTATCTTTTTATCCAGGGGTGCAAACAGGTTTTTGGAAGGGCCTATAGTTTCGGATTTACCAAGTACCAGGAAACCGCCGTCGTTAAGTGCATAATGAAAAGCAGTGAGTATTTTTTTTTGTAATAAAGATTCAAGATAAATAAACAGGTTGGAACAACTTACCAGGTCAATCCGGGAGAATGGCGGGTCTTTAAACACATTATGTATTGAAAAAATGCACAAATCGCGTATAAATTTCGCAATACGGTAATTACCATCTGCTTTAGTAAAAAACCGCTGTATTCTTTCCGGCGACACCCCTTCAAGCTGCATGGGTGTATATACCCCCGCTCTTGCACGGCTGATAGCGGTTTCGCTCAGGTCGGTTGCAAACAATTGAATACCCGTATTAGAAGCTTTTTCACCCAATACCTCCATAAATAAAATAGCAATGGAATATGCTTCCTCCCCGCTTGAGCAGCCCGGCACCCATACCCGGACAGTTTCGCCTGCTTTCCTGTTTTTAAGCAGCCGCGGCAATATTTTTCTTTTTAAATACTGCATGGTGTCTGTATCCCTAAAGAAACTTGTCACATTAATTAGTACGTCCCGGTAAAGCGCCGTCACTTCATCTGCATGCTCCTTAAGGTATGTTATATATTCCTTTAACGTTGGCTGTTTCAGCAAAAGCATTCGCCGGGCAATGCGCCGCCGGATTGTAGTTTTTTTATAAAGACTAAAATCTACCCCAACTGCACTGCTAATGATCTGAAATATTTCATCAAGATCTGCACCCGGGGGTATAATATTTGACGTTTCCGCCTCACCGGGCATATCTTTTATTTCATTTATATTGCTGCTTAGCCTGTCAAGTTCAGCAGCTATCGCTTCAGGGGGAAGCGATATATCCACAGCCCCGGCAGAAACAGCCGACTTTGGCATAACATCAAACTGTGCTGTTTCATCCTGCGCAAAAGTGACGCCTCCGGCTGATTTAATTGCTTTCATACCTGCGGCGCCGTCAGAAGAATTACCGGAGAGTAATATACCTATAACGCCCCTGCTTTTGCTATTCCCGGCCGCTGACAAAAAAAGTTTATCTATCGGCAGGTGAATAGCGTGCCCTGCAGGACGATTTACCAGTTTTATATACCCGTTTTGTATAATCATATCCTTATCAGGCGGGCATACATATACATGATTGGGCGCCATCTGCATTATGCGCCTGGGCTGATGTATCTTCATAGATGTAGCCCTGGCCAAAATTTCAGGCAGCATACTTTGGTGTGTGGGCTCAAGATGCTGCACATAAACAAAAGCCATCCCGGTTGTGGGAGAAACATTCTTAAATAGCCGGGTAACGGCTTGTATGCCACCAGCCGAGGCGCCGATAACTACAACAGGAAAAGAAGGCGACTGCGCTTTTTCAGGGGCTGAGGAATTTGATCTTTTTTTCATTAAACCCATTATTGGCATTTATAAATGTAATCAATTAATACGTCGTTAAAGGCATGTACCGTTGGTTATGTAACCACGATACAGTAGATACATTATTGTAAACTTATTTTAAACATATCAATAATCACTGCGACCTGGCTGGGTGAAAAACTGGGTGAGGATGTGTTGATTTGTCCGGATGACCCTATTAGATGGCACAAAGATTATATTTGCTTTTTGATTAAGATATTTGCACACTATAGCCTCTTTTAATCTGCCTGCTTCTAAGTATGGCTTAGCTGCATTTTTTTTATTTTTTACAATTACACTCAAAGGTACAAAGCATAACCTGCGGTTTTGAGAAATTATTGCCATTCCCCTGTTACTGCTTGCCCTCCGGGCTGTCGCGGTTGCCCAAAAACAAGTAAATTAAGAGAAATGATGATACAAATATTGGGTTTATACTATGCAATTTTGCCCAAACGGCAGTTATTTACACTAAAAGCCACGGCCACCGGCCTTAACAGATGTACAATACGGGAAAAGAAGTTTGCCGGGAAGATGTGATAAAAACGACATATTAAGGCTTAAGCTACCGGCCGGCAGGTTTTTATGTTCTATTATTTTTCCCATGTTTGTTTTTTGTATAGCCCTACTAATTGGCCGGATGCAAGAATATGCGGCTTCATTGCCTTTTCAAGCGCCGCCTTACCCGTATCAGCCGGCAGGTTAAGCAGGCAATCAAGCGCATATACTTTAAAAAAATACCTGTGTGTTCCTTTTGGCGGGCACGGGCCGCAATACCGGCGCTTGTTAAAATCATTCAGCCCCTGTATGCCGGTTTTACTGTTTTCCCTAACGCTGCCCGTAGCAGGAATATTCCATGCAACCCAATGCACCCAGGTTCTTATAGGTGCATCGGGATCATCCACTATAACAGCAAGGCTTTTTGCCTGTGGCGGAATACCAACTATTTGCAAGGACGGGCTGATGTTTAACCCCTCACATGTGTACCTGGATGGAATAAATTCATTCTCACGGAATGCCCCGGATTGAATGGCCAGTTGTGCCAGGTGTTTATTATTTGGAGGTTCCATAACAAAATGATTCATAATATATCTTTTAATAGCTAAACCGGCAATTGATAAAATTGACACAATACAGTCAGCCCATCAATGACGCATGTCAGTTAAAGTTCTGATAGTAAGCAAATGTTTTGCCCACGATACGACAGCAATCACTATAATCATTGAGCGTCATCATTGTTTCGCCGGCTTTTGCCCCACTATCTTGTTTTAGCCAGAGCACAGATTACCCCGGCCCATTAACAAAAACATAGTATATGAAAAAAATATTTCTTTTTATCATCATGGTTATACCGTATTTGTATGCCCATGCCTATAAAGTGGTATATGGAAAAGAGATTGTTATAACCCGGGCGGTGTTTGATAACTTATATATAGCGGGGGGAGATATTACTATTAATGCCCCGGTGCACGGAGATTTAATAATAGCAGGCGGTACCGTTATTATAAATGATACCGTTACGGGCGACATACTGCTGGCCGGCGGGAGTGTAACTTTTAATGGCTTTGCGAATGGCGATTTCCGCAGCAGCGGGGGTAGCGTACATATCAGCAAAAACATTGCCGGGGATGTAGCATTTGCGGGCGGCAACCTGGTAATTGATAAAGGAACGGCTGTTGGCAGCCTGCTGGTTGGTGGCGGCAGCGCCGAGGTAAACGGGAATGTAACAGGCGAAGTAACGTGTGCTGCAGGCAAATTAACTTTAAACGGCGATGTTGGCAAAGGGATAGATTGCCAGGGTGAAACAATTACTATAAATGGTACTGTAAACGGCGAATCACGTTTAGCTGCAACGTCAATAATAATCGGGAACACTGCTGTTTTTAATAATAATGTGCGCTATTGGAACAGCCAGGGTATTTTAAAAATAGCCAATATTCATAATGGCAAAGCAATATATGACCCTTCGCTGCGCATCAGCAAAGGCCAGTGGTACCTGTTAGGGGCAGGCACTCTTATTGGATCATTATGGTATATTGGCATGGCTCTGCTCTTAATTATAATTCTGCAGTTTCTTTTTTCCGGCACCTTTAAAAGTGCTGCAGACAGCCTGTATAACAGTACCGGCAAGTCTTTGTTATATGGTTTTTTATTTTTAATTGCCGTGCCGGCAGCAGCTATTATCGCTTTCATAACCATAATTGGTGTTCCTGTCGGGATATTACTTGTTTTTATATTTATAAGTGTTTTATTACTTGCTACTGTTATCAGTGCGGTTGTTGCAGCCAACTGGGTAAATAACCGCTATAATTATAACTGGAAGTATTGGCGCCTTGTTTTTACTGCCCTGTTAAGTTTTGTCATTTTAAAAATAATTTTTGCTTTACCACTCGCAGGATGGCTTTTTATGGCAATAATAACATGCCTGTCGCTGGGGGGCATTTTATTAAATATCCGGTGGAAGGGTAAAAGTGCACAGCTATAATTAGCGGAAGAACTTAAGCCTGGTTACACCCACGGTCCTTTTGCATTGCAATATAGCTGTATGCCGCCTTAAAATATTTCTGCGGCGGGTACGCCCAGGCATTCATCTTTCCGGGCGTTGTACACTTAAAGGCAAATGGTGATGTGCGTCAAGCTAAATGCTGATGCCTGTCATTGGATGAAAAAAATGCCCGCGATAGCTTGCGCTCATCAATAAAAAAGGAGGATATATGTCCACAAAAGCATTAACAAGAACACAATCTTTCCCAACACTGCTTGATGATTTCTTCAAACCATGGAATGAATGGTTTGGTAACGGTGGTTTTTGGGGCAAAATGTTAACCGTGCCTGCAGCTAACGTTATTGAAAACACGGACGGCTACCGTATTAACATAGCTGCGCCCGGCTTAAAGAAAAATGATTTCAACATTGACCTGCAGGGCAATTTGCTTACTGTTAGCTGCGAAAAAGAAGAAAACAAAGAAGAAAAAGACGCACAGCATTCAAGAAAAGAATACAGTTTCGTTTCGTTCACCCGCAGTTTCACGCTGCCGGATGATGTGATGAAAGACAAAATTGATGCATCCTACGAAGATGGCGTATTAAAATTGATGCTTCCCAAAACCGAGGAAGCAAAAAAAGCAACACTATCAAAACACATTGCCGTTAAATAGCTAACCTTGAAAATCCGCTGTTCATGCCTCACTCCCCGGGGTGAGGCTTTATTATTTTTAATGTACTGGTAATGGATAATGTAATACACAAAGCCCCGATTGATATTATGGATGTTATTTATGCAAGACGGGCCGTAAGAAAATACAGGGACTTGCCGGTGGAACAAGCGCTATTAGAAAAAATACTGGATGCAGGCCGTATGGCGCCATCAGCCATGAACAGGCAGCCGTGGAAATTTTATCTGATAGATAACAGGCAAACTATACAGGTCTTTTCTAATGAAATACTTGCTGCTGCAAAAGAAGAGATGCACCTTTTGGCCGGCAGCCCTTTTTTAGACAGCCACGATGCAGTATTTCATGGCGCACCCGTTGTTATCTTCCTTTCTGCACCAACAGATAATGAATGGGCAGCATTTGATATAGGCATGTGTGCACAAAATATGATGCTTGCGGCTAAAGCGCTTGGCCTGGATACCTGCCCCATAGGCCTTGCAAAATTTGTAACCCATACGCCTGTTTACCAGCGGCTGCATATACCATCCTCAGAAAAAGTGATGCTGGCTATTGTAATAGGTTACGGAGATGAAATACCTGCTATACATGCGCGCAACAGGGATAATGTTTGGTTTGTGCAATGATACTTTTACGCAGGAAGGCGGCACACTGCCTGCAGGTTTGGTTCTACGCGGGTTTTACGGGAAATTCAACAATAAACGTAGTACCCTCGCCCGGGCTGCTAACAAAGGTAATTGCACCATCCAGCAGTTCCAGGTAACGTTTCACTATATTTAAACCCAGTCCTGTACCTGTTATATTGGCTGTATTTTTTGCGCGGTAAAAATCAACAAATAAGTTTTCCTGGTCTTCTAAAGGTATTCCAACGCCTTCATCCTTTATTGACATGGTAGCTATTCCTTCTTCAATAAGGGTTGTGAGATAAATTGGCTTGTTCTCGCCGGAATATTTTATTGCGTTAGAAAGAAGATTAACCAATATACCTTTAATAATTGTTTTATCCCCTGTAATGTTGTTTTGGCCGCTGTGACTGTATGTAATATGCTGGCCTTTTTTAAGTATGCCTGCCATTTCGTTAACCAATTCCTTACAAAATTGTTCGAGATTAAACTGAACGTTTGCTGTCTCTACTTTTCCCTGGTTGAGCTTGTCAAGTGAAAGAAAGTTCTCCAAAATTTCAACAAGTGCTCCTACGGAGGATCTTATTAGTGCTGCGTGTGTTTGTATTTTTGCCTGGTTATTGTTTTTATTAAAAATATCAATCAGGTCTGCACTGCTTAGTATAATACTTAATGGTGTGCGGAATTCATGTGAAGCGATTGAAACAAAGCGAGACTTAATTTCATTTAATTGTTTTTCCCTTTCCAGCAGCGCTATTAAATCTTTTGTGCGCTCTTCTACCTTTGCTTCAAGCCTTGTGTTTAATTTTTTAAGTGTGTCAAGAGTTTTATAATGCTCCAGGAAAGCAGCGGCCTTTTGCGCATACAATTGTACTTTTTGCAAATCAAGCGGGTTAAAACGGGTTGGGGTTTTAATATGGGTTGAAATAATGCCCAGCGGCACACCATCCTTACCGCATAATGGCGTGGACTGTATTGCCCTGAAGCCAGACCTTCTGGCTATACCAAGATGGGGTGCAAACAATACATCTTCTTCTACATCTTCAACCGTGGTTTGTTTTTGGCTATTCAGCGCACGGCTGCATGCAGATGTATCGTTTGGTCCAACTTCAGCAAAATATTTAAGAAATTCCCTGGTGCAGCCTACACTGGCAGCAATATTGAGCGTTTTTTTTCTGGGGTTAATTAATTGTACAATACCCATAGTTGAGTTAAATAACCGGGTAGAATACGCAAGCATTTCGTTTAAACCCTCTTCCAGCGTACCGGCTTCCCATAAGCGGTTACCTGCTTCATTAAGGCTGCCCAATGCATCGGCTTCTTCAGCAAGCTTTAATTCGCTGTTTTTTAAAGCCTCCATGTAATTTTTTTCTTTTGTGATAATTTCTGAAAAAATTATCAGCCCTCCAATTTTATGGTCTGCAGCATACCATGGGCAAAGCTGCCATTTCAACCATTCCCTGGTTCCTTCTTCATTAATAAATGAGTCTTCGTCGCAACTGATTGTTTCACCGGCCAGGCAGCGTTGATGATATTGTTTCCATTCAGCAGGCAAATTTGGAAATACCTCGTAATGATTACGGCCTATTATATTTTCAGTAAGTTTATAATCCTGCAGCCAGCGACCGCTTACAATTATATAATTCATGCTGTTGTCAAGCATTGCAACTGCAGCAGGCGTGTGCTCTACCAAAAGCCTTGTACGGCGCTGGTCGGCTATTAACTTTTCTTTGGTCTTTCTTGTTTCTGTAATATCAATAAGTGATGTCAGGTAAAGCGATTTGCCAAGTATTACAATTGGTTCTGCATATAACGAAACATGAACGATGCCTTTATTTTTTGTTTTAATCGAAATTTCATAACCTGTTATCTTACCTTCTGCCTTTATTTTATCCCGCAGGTACTGCCGTTCAGCGGGGTCTGAAAATAATCCCAAATCCAGCGAAGTACGGCCGATAAGCGCTTCCCTATCATAACCTGTTAACATACTGTACCGCAGATTAACATCAATAATTCTACCCGTTTCAGCTTCTGATAAAATAACAGATACAGGACTTTCATAAAATATTTTAGAGAACTTTTCTGCCGATTTTTTTTCGTCTGTCAGGTCTCTTATAAAAGCAACGGCCATTAACTGTTCATCTACCCGGATAGTACTGAGGCTTATTTCTACGGGGAAAAGTTCACCGTTTTTTTTAAGCCCAAATAACTCAAGGCCATTACCCATTGGGCGTGCTATTGGGTTGGCAAAATAGCGAGCAATGTTTGAATGATGCGAGGCCGTGTAGTTTTCGGGGATCAATGCCTGCAAGGGGCTGCCATTTAATTGAGCGGCTGCGTAACCAAAAATGGCTTCTGCACAGGGATTAGCTTCCACAATAATTTCAGCTTTATTTACCACAAGCATGCCAATAGTAGCCTGGTAAAAAAGCGATTTCAGGCCTTCTTCGTTTTTTGAAAATATCAATTTAGTAACCACCGGGGTATTTAGAATTTACAACTTGATCCACATTACAGTCCTGCTTTTTTGCCGGGTGGAGGGCGGATTATTTACGTTTTCGGGCACAAGATAGCCACGGCATATTTTTTTTAACCTGATTCAAATCATATAAACGCATGACGGCCATCAATTTTATTGGTATGTGAATGGATAATTTTGAAAATTAAGAAAAAATGCTGCCAGGTCAAATTACCCGTTGCCTTAAACAATTGTTTATTATTTTGTCAAAATCATCCCATGAAAAAGATATTAGTTATTGATGACACCCCGGAAATAATAAATAATGTCACCGAATACCTTGCTTTATCAAACCATACGGTAATATATGCCAACGACGGCAAAACCGGTATTGAGCTGGCTGTGAAGGAGATACCTGACTTAATTATTTGCGATATAATGATGCCGGGCCTTGATGGCTATGGCGTTTTGCATGCACTGCAAAAAAAGCAAACAACAAAAAACATTCCTTTTATTTTTTTAACTGCTAAGTCTGGCCGGGAAGATTTACGAAAGGGAATGGAATTAGGTGCAGACGATTATATTAGTAAGCCGTTTAACGGGGCTGAATTATTAAACGCCGTTAATACAAGGTTAAATAAAGCGGCGGAGATGAAAGAGAGTTTTGACAACCAGCCCTGCCTTGAAAGCACGGACGGTTTACGCCATGTAATAGCGTCGCTTATACACAACAGGGACATAAATACTTACAAAAACAAGCAAATAGTATTTTCAGAAGGCAACAGGCCCAACTGCTTGTTTTATGTAAAAACAGGAAAAATTAAAACCTACAAGATAAATAACGACGGAAAAGAGCTAATTATTAATTTGTACCGGCCTGGAGACTTTTTGGGTCTTGTGGCATTGCTTGAAAATACAAATTACAAGGATACCGCGGAAACCATGGAGCAATCTGAATTGGCAGTAATACCCAAGGGAGATTTTGATGATTTTATGAGGCGCAATAAAGCTGCATGTACAATGTTTGCCAGGCTGCTTGCCGCCGGCATGTCTCAACACGAAAACAGGCTTGTGGGGCTTGCTTACAACTCTCTGAGAAAAAAAGTGGCTGCCGCATTATTAACCATTTACCAGATTTATAAAGACCCAAAGAGCACAACTTTTAACATTGAAATAAACCGCGAAAGCCTGGCAACGCTTGCCGGTACAGCAACAGAATCTTTAATAAGAACACTGGCAGATTTTAAAGCCGAAAAGCTTGTTGATATTAAGGAAAGCAATATAACAATACTGAATGTAAAAGAGCTGGAAGGCATTTAATAATCTTATAAATAAATAACCCCGCTTGTATAAGCGGGATTGTGGTGAATTTTGCAAGGCTAACAAGTTAGACGGCCAGGTAAATATCTGCCACACGTAAACCCGGCAATGCCCTTTTATTAAAAGACAGTTACTTTAATTTACACGCAGGCATTTAAACCATTTCAAAAAAAAGAAATCGCGGGCATTTGGTTGCAGGGGCTTTGTATCTCTCTCCCGGATGTTTGGCTTAATTTTACAATCACAAAAATGACATATACTTGCACCCCTTACAATGATGCTCATCATCACTTATGATGATATTGATCGTTACCGTACCGGTTGAACCGCATATTACAGCATTAATAAGCCTGACCCACTTGCCCTGAGCTTATAAAGAATTATTAAGGTTTTATTATTTGCCCTGTGTTTCAGCATCGCCTGATGTGTTTGAAGGGCCGATAGACATCAGCCCCTTTTTTAACCAAATATCACTTGTTTCCGACTTAAGGATAAAATCATTGCACGATGGCAGTGGCGGTTTTGCCGGGCCTTACCGGTACGTCGGTATAAGAGAATATTTTACCGGCGTCATCCTTTGTAATAACTGCTTTTTTGGCCTTTCCATTGATAATAATATGTTGGCGGCTGCCATAAAATTCGGCACGCCAAGTTATTTTTTTTAATCCCCGGTTAGTAAATACCGATGCATACGACTGATGTTTTACCGTAATCCACCCGCCAAGCAGCGGCACATTCTGCAAAGTGCAGGTTACATTGCTGTTTGTTTTATAAATGGTGCTCACCCGGTTAAAACGTGCATCAGGCTCAATGCCCATTAACCCATTAACAAAACCAAGCACAACACCAAAAGAAACTTCAGGATATTCACGTCTCTCAGTAGCGGGATTGGTAAGGAGCAGCATATACCTGGCCGCGTCATCCCAGTAGCCGTTTCGATAAAATATATAAGGGAAGTATGACATATTTTCCACATTCCATTTGTGGTGTAAAAGGTGTTCAAAGGTTTTCTGTTTTCTTTCATTGTCATTTAAAGCATTAAACCATAAAAGAAAGGTCTCACCTTCATTCTTGCCAAACTCGCCGCTATTGCTGTAAAAGGTGTTATAAAGCTTTGCTTTATCATCCCACCAGTACTTTTCAATGTTTTTCCTGTAAGCAGCGGCTTTTTGCTCAAATAATGCCGCTTTGTTTGCTTTGCCATTTTCGCGTAATATGGCAGCATAACTAAGCAGTCCGCGGTATAAGGCTGCTACCAGGTCTATACCCATCTCCAGGTTCGGGACACCTTCTGAGTAAGAAGGCAGGCCTCTTGCGCGGTGGAAATC
>DASZUX010000363.1:0-7922 GCA_035547455.1 Chitinophagaceae bacterium | reverse complement strand
GCACCACGGGGAGCGCGACCTTGCCATAAGCAACACCATGCGCAATATTTTTGGGTTATTTGGGTGCGTATCGTGGTCATTTGCAGCCACCAGTAATACCATGGTAAGCAATATAATAGGGCAGGGGTTACAGCACAGGGTAAAAGAACTGATTATTAAAATAATGACGCTGAGCGTGAGCTTTGCCGCTATTATTTTTATTTTACTAAACCTTACCGACGGCTGGTTGTTAAAGGTGTACAGGCAGGGTAACGATTTTATTGCAGCCGCCATACCTGTTGTAAGGGTGGTATCAACTGCGCTGGTAATCATGTCTGTAAGCACTGTGTGGCTTAATGCGGTTACGGGTACAGGCAATACCAGGGTAAACCTGCTTATTGAAATTGGAGCCATTACACTGTACTGCATTTATGCATATACTATATTGGAAAAGCTGGGTATGCCCATTACCTGGGGTTGGGCGGCGGAATGGGTGTACTGGATAACAATGTTTATTCCTTCTTACCTGTATATACAAAGCGGCAGGTGGAGAGGCAAAAAGATATAATGCAAAACAATAACTGCGCTGGCCACAGTGAAATTTTTATGCTTTTTCTTCGTTGTAAAACATAATCTTTGCAATATTTCTAACCGCTAACTAACACAATTAATGCAGGATATAAAACGCATAGCTGTATTTGGTTCAACAGGGTCAATAGGCACCCAGGCCCTCGAAGTAATAGCGGCAAACCCTTCACTTTTTAAAGCGGCAATACTTACCGCGCATACCAATGACCAATTGCTTATTGAACAGGCTTTAAAATTCAGCCCGGCAATGGTGGTGATAGGGGATGAAAAACGGTACGACACCGTAAAGGCTGCCCTTGCAGGTACCGGCATAAAAGTGCTTGCGGGAGAAGACGCCCTTGTAGATGCCGCCACTGCGGATTATGACATTATGATTGCCGCTATTGTGGGATACGCCGGGCTGCGCAGCACATTGCAGGCCATTGAAAGCGGCAAAACCATTGCGCTTGCCAATAAAGAAACCCTGGTAGTAGCCGGTGACATAGTAATGCAGAAAGCGGTAGACTGCAAAGCGCCGATAATACCGGTAGACAGTGAGCATTCCGCTATATTTCAGTGCCTGGTAGGCGAGGGGCGTAACCCGATAGAAAAAATTATACTTACCGCCAGCGGCGGGCCTTTTTTGGGTAAAAAGCCCAATTTTTTGGTGAATGTAAAGCGTGATCATGCGCTGCAGCATCCTAACTGGAGCATGGGGGCAAAAATAACCATTGACAGCGCCACGCTGATGAATAAAGGCCTGGAAATGATTGAGGCACGATGGTTATTTAATTTAAAACCTGAACAAGTACAGGTGCTTATACACCCGCAGAGTATTATACACAGCATGGTGATGTTTGAGGACGGAAGCATTAAAGCCCAAATGGGATTGCCGGATATGAAGCTGCCCATACAATATGCCATTGCTTACCCTAACCGCATACCTAACACCTTTCCGCGGTACGATTTTAAAAAGCCCGGCACATTGACGTTTGAGGAGCCGGATACGCGTACTTTCCGCAACCTGGCACTGGCTACCGAGGCCCTTTTTAAGGGGGGCAACATGCCTTGCATACTAAACGCAGCCAACGAAATTGCAGTGTTTGCTTTTTTACGCAACAGGATTGGCTTTTTGGATATAACAGAAATGGTTGAACGGACTTTGGAAAAAATAGACTTTATTGAAAACCCGACGTTAGATGAATATTTTGAAACTGACGGGGAGGCGCGCAATTATGCAGCCTCATTAATACAGTTGTAGAGGGGCGCTTGATTGTATGCGACTCAATGGCTTAACGGTTCATTATTGCTGAAAAAAGCATCCGCTGTTTTTTAGAACGTGAAGCATTGCCGGCCCGGCCCTGCACTGTTGCAGTCTGTTTTATTGGAGGTGGTTTAAGGTTTTGAGTGGCTGTTAAATATTTCGGGCGGTTGTTATTTTATGCGTTTATAAACGTATCATTGCTGAATTTTATAAATAGCCAGGGATGGTAATAATCCCGGGTAGCACAGCAGGTGGTAAAATATTGGCTGAAAAGCGGTTTACCGTACAAGTGTGCGACGCAACGGCAGCCCGGTTAGCGGCTAAAAGCAGGGCAAATGATTAACTATTCTATGACGATATTAGCTATTGACTGGGCAAGCGTAGGCATTAAAACCCTGCAGTTTATTTTATCTTTCTCAATATTAGTTACCCTGCATGAACTCGGGCATTTTTTAACGGCAAGGTGGTTTAAGTGCCGGGTGGAAAAATTTTACCTGTTTTTTAACCCCTGGTTTAGCCTGTATAAAAAGAAAATTGGCGATACGGAGTACGGTATAGGCTGGGTACCTTTTGGCGGCTATGTAAAAATAAGCGGCATGATTGATGAAAGCATGGACAAAGAAGCCATGAAACTGCCGCCGCAGCCGTACGAGTTTCGCAGTAAGCCTGCCTGGCAGCGCCTTATAATTATGGTGGCCGGCGTTGTGGTAAACGTTTTGCTGGCTATTGTTATTTTTATAGGGGTTACCTGGAAATGGGGCGACCAGCACCTGCCCGGCAAAAACATGACTTACGGCGTATATGCTGACAGCCTTGCACAGAAAATTAATATACATAACGGTGATAAGATAATTGCTGTTGACACAAGCGAGGTGGACGATATTTTATCGCTGCCCAAGAAAATTGTATTGGACGATGCGCAGAGCCTTACAGTGTTACGCAATGACAGCACAATAAAAATACCCCTTACAAGAGCATTTAAGCAGGAACTGAACCGTAACAAGGCAGAGGGATTTATAGATATACTGATGCCCGTTGTTGTTGATTCAATAGATGTTAAAAAGGCCCATTTTACCGAAAACAAGTTAGAAAAAGGTGATACACTGGTGGCAATAAATAATACGCCGTTTAAGTTTTTTAACGAGTATAACGATATAAAGAAGAATTACAAAAGCCAGGAAGTAACAATTACCGTTATTAGAAATACCGATACGGTTAATGTAAAGGCAAAGCTTGATACGGCAGGCTCCGTAGGCTTTTATGCAAAAAGCGCGCAAAAGATATTTAAGTGGAACAACAAAAAGTATTCGTTGGCCGAGGCGATACCTGCAGGGGTGTCAAAATGTTTTGGCACGTTAAGCAATTACATAGCCGGGCTAAGGCAGATAATTACCGGTAAAATAAGCGCGAAAGACAGCCTGGGCAGTGTAATAAGCATAGGCAGCTATTTTCCGCCTGTATGGGACTGGGAAGCTTTTTGGAAACTCACAGCCATATTCTCCATTATACTCGCATTCATGAACATACTGCCGGTGCCTGCATTAGATGGAGGCCACGCGCTGTTTACCATTTATGAAATGATAACCGGCCGTAAGCCCAGCGATAAGTTTATGGAGTATGCCCAAATGGTAGGCATGGTGTTGTTATTGGCTTTAATGGCCTACGCCCTGGGCCTTGACTTTTGGCGGTATTTGTTTAAGCATTAGTTATACTACATTATAAAAAAACTCCCCGGCTTACCAGCGCGGGGAGTTTTTTTTGAATAGCATTACCACTTATACTGCGGGTTTATTTATGCTATAGCCCGGGCAATAGTTTCCAATCTTTCCGGCGCAAGTTCCTGTTGCGCCATAGCAGTTAACGCAGCAACTGCGGGCGGCGGCGCGGTAAGCTGCACGCCTTTCATCCATTGTATAATTTCACCATTATTAAGGCTGCGCAGCATCCACCGGCTTTCGGCCATCATTACTTCAGGCGGTATGGAGTTAATAATGTTTTTTTGTACCGCCAGCAGGTCTGCGTCGGTATAATGCTGCCACAGCGTTTGCAGCAGCGCATCTTCCTCTTTGTTCATGTGGTAAAGATTAAATGCAATAAAGGCGTTAAAGGCGTAGAACAATGCCTTGCCGTGCGCCGCTCTTTCTTCAGCGGAAGATGCATTTTTCCACGCGGCGGCATGCTGCCGCAGCGCATCAGACAGTTTTTGGTCTTCCACATGCTCATCTTCAAAATCCGCTACCATTTTTGCATCAACATTGTTCAGCAGTGGCAGCAGGTGCGTATCCTCGTGGTGTGCATGGTCATCAAATAAATTAACTACCTGCAATACCTTGTCAATAGTAACGGCGGCGTTGTCTGAACTAAAGTCAGTACGCTGTATATCGCCCGCGGTATCATACAGCCTTGCCCGCAGCGCCTTATGAATCTGGTTAAAAATGTTGTAACGGTTTTCAGCCATGATGCTTGTTTTTTAGGAAAAAGAAGTATTGATATTTTTTATTAACGGGTGAAAGATAGTGAGATTAATCTATCCCGCAATTCATAGTGTTTCACCATTCACTTTTGACTTTTGACTTTTCACTTTTCGCCTTTCACTCTTCTCTTACGCCTGTCGTTTATCCCCTCACGCCCAACGCTCATTTCTCTTTTCACTTAACCCACAATCCCACCTTCTGCACATCGGCTTTTTCACCTTCACTCTTCTCCTTCTCTCACGTCTGTCGTTTATCCCCTCACGCCCAACGCTCATTTCTCTTTTCACTTAACCCGCAATCCCCACCTTCTGCACATCGGCTTTTTCACTTTTCACCTTTCACTTTTCACGGGCTATATTTGCCGTTCATGGCAAAATCAGCGGAAGATACACCTCTCATGCAGCAGCACCGGGCTATCAAGCAAAAATACCCGGACGCTATCCTGCTGTTCCGCGTGGGCGATTTTTACGAAACTTTCGGGCAGGATGCCATTATTGCAAGCCAGGTGCTGGGTATTACACTTACCAAACGTAATAATGGTGCGGCTTCCTCATCAGAGCTTGCAGGTTTTCCGCATCATGCACTTGATACCTACCTGCACAAGCTTGTAAAGGCTGGTTACCGCGTAGCCATCTGCGACCAATTGGAAGACCCCAAACAGGCCAAAGGCATTGTAAAGCGGGGCGTTACTGAAATGGTTACGCCTGGCGTAGCTACCAATGATAAACTGCTGGAACATAACAGCAACAATTTTTTGGCGGGTGTGCATTTTAACGGCGAAGAATGCGGTATTGCTTTCCTGGATATTTCCACAGGTGAGTTTTTTGTGGCTGAAGGCAACAGCGAATATGCTGACAAATTGCTGCAAGGCTTTAAGCCCGCAGAAGTGGTGTTCCAGCGCAGCCTTCAAAAGCATTTTAAAGAGGTATTCGGCGTAAAGTTTTATACATACACCCTGGAAGCATGGATTTTTGATGAGGCCTATTGTACTGAAAGCCTGCTGAAACATTTTCAAACCCACTCATTAAAGGGCTTTGGCATTGAAAACATGCACCAGGGTATTATAGCAGCCGGCGCAGTATTACATTATCTTAAAGATACCGAGCACCCCAACCTGCAGCATATTACCAGCATACAGCGTATTGAAAAAGAGGATTTTTTGTGGATGGACAGGTTTACCATACGTAACCTGGAGTTGCTGGGTAACAACGGCGGCGAAGGCAATAACCTGCTTAAAGTGCTGGACAATACGGTAAGCCCTATGGGCGCACGCCTGCTTAAACGCTGGCTGCTGCTGCCTCTGCGCGACTTAAAAAAAATAAACGAGCGCCTTGCGCTTACCGAATACTTTATAAAAGAAGTTGACCTGCGCAAACACCTGCAAACGCTTATTAAACAGTGCGGGGACGTAGAACGGCTGGTAAGTAAAATACCCGTAAAAAAAATCAGCCCGCGCGAGGTTGTGCATCTTGCCAGAGGGTTGCAATATGCACAACAACTAAAACAACTGGCCGCAGCATCTGGCAATGAATACTTAAAACGGCTGGGCGATGCCATTAACGGTTGTAACTATATAGCTGAAAAAATACTTGCTTCGGTAAGCGATGCGCCGCCGGCTGCTGCAGCTAAAGGTGGTGTTATAAAGCCCGGTATTCATGCGGAACTGGATGAACTAAGAAAGATTGCCAGCGGTGGTAAGGAATACCTTGTAGCAATACAGCAGAGGGAAGCAGAGAATACGGGTATATCGTCGCTGAAGATAAGCTTCAACAACGTGTTCGGGTATTACCTGGAAGTTACAAACGTGCACAAAAGCAAGGTGCCGCAAACATGGTTACGCAAGCAAACACTGGCCAATGCTGAACGCTATATTACACCTGAGTTAAAGGAGTATGAAGAAAAGATAACCGGCGCAGAAGAAAAGATGTTGGCGATTGAGCTGGAGTTGTTTGACAAGCTGTTAGCAGAGCTGCAGGATTATATTGCCCCCATACAGGTAAATGGCAATATAATGGCTGTGCTGGACTGCCTGCTGTGTTTTGCCGGCAACGCCCTGCAGTTTAATTACAAAAAGCCGGAGGTGCATGAAGGCGCGGAACTTGATATAAAAGAAAGCCGCCACCCGGTAATTGAGCGCAACCTGCCGCCGGGGGAACAATACGTGGCCAACAATATTTATTTAAACCCGCAGGACCAGCAGGTAATTATATTAACCGGCCCCAACATGAGCGGTAAAAGCGCCCTGCTGCGGCAGAGTGCATTAATAACTTTAATGGCGCACATGGGCAGCTTTGTACCGGCATCGCATGCAAGGGTGCCGCTTACTGATAAAATATTCACCCGGGTAGGCGCCAGCGATAACCTGAGCGGTGGCGAGAGCACGTTTATGGTGGAGATGAATGAAACCGCCAGCATTATTAACAACCTGTCGCAGCGCAGCCTGGTATTGCTGGATGAAATTGGCCGTGGCACCAGTACTTATGATGGTATTTCTATTGCATGGAGCATAGTAGAATACCTGCATGCGTCGCCCTGTGCCCCAAAAACATTATTCGCTACCCATTACCACGAGTTAAACGAACTGGAAAATAAACTGCCGCGCGTTAAAAACTATCATATCACCAATAAAGAGGTAGGCAATAAAATCGTGTTCCTGCGCAAGCTTGCGCCGGGCGGCAGCACCCATAGTTTTGGCATACATGTGGCAAAAATGGCCGGTATGCCGCCGGAACTGGTAAACAGGGCAGGGGAGATACTACAGCAGTTGGAAGAAGACCGGAAGACTGAAAGGCCCGAAGATGGAAAACCTGTAAGCAACCCTGCTGAAACCGGCAGCCCCAAAATAAAAAATGTACAGGGTAAGGTTAAAACGCTGGTCACCCCGCAAATGCAGCTATCTATTTTTGATGCCCACAGCGAAACGTTTGACAGCATCCGCAAAATGCTGGACAGCATTGATATAAACCGTCTTACTCCCGTAGAGGCCCTTATGAAACTGAACGAGATTAAGGGAATGGTTAAGTAAAACCTCGTTATTTAGTCATTTTGTCAATAAATTTTCAGGGATGGGAAAAGTTGGTTCAATTTATCTTTTCAGCTATGCAGGAAAACAGGCAAAAAGACTACATGCTAAAAAAACTGGAATCCGCAATCTAAAATCTGCAATTAAAATAATTCCCTCTACCTTTATATGTCGAATTGCGGTTATTGCCTTCAGTCATATACTATATTCTGCATGGATTTGCCCTATAGCTTGTTAAGTATGTTATTACTTAATAAAACTTGCTATATGAAATACGATTATCCACAAACGGATTTATCAAGAAGCGTTTTGGGCGGCCTTTTTGCAGGCATTATCGCTGCCTTTGCTAACCTTGTTTTTGTATTTATCTACCGTGCCGTTGCTGAGTTTCACGAGTTTAACAGTGTTGATGTAACGGTCATTGTATTTGGCTCGCTTTTGTTGTGTATTGCCTGCGGCATTATTTTTTATTGGTTTATCCATTACCTCAAGCAGGGCATGATGATTTACCGGCTTGCGGTGCTTGCCGTAACAGTTGCTATTATTTACCTGGGCATAGCCTTGCGTAGTTCTGTTGTAGGCCAGGTGCCGGTTGATTTCAGGGTAATTGTTATAG
>DASZUX010000362.1:0-4326 GCA_035547455.1 Chitinophagaceae bacterium | reverse complement strand
TATTTTTATCCTACACTAAATAAGCTTGGGTATGTAGAATATAGGAAGTGTCCAGTATCTGAAAGCATTTCATCAAGAGTTTTATGTTTACCATTATTTCATGATCTTAAAACGGAGGTTCAGCGAATGATAGCCAGGGTGTTATTACGAGTTCAGAATAATTAGCTATAATCTTTAGGCTACTGTAAAACAATATAAATTATGGAATATAGCGTTGGCAATAAAGCGATTAATTATAAAACCTACACTAATAGTGCAGTTAATAATTTTGCTAAAGTGGCAGAGGATAAAAACCCAATTCATCTTGATTTTGAGTATGCTGTAAATACTATTTTTGAAAAACCCGTTGTACATGGGATGCTTGCAGCAAGCCAAATTTCAAATTTAATAGCCAATAGTCTACCAAGCCCTGAGTCAATTTATAAAAGTCAATCGCTCATTTTTAAACGGCCGATATTTTATAATGATAAAATAAAATGCAAAGTAGAAATTATTTCAATTGTAGAAGAAAAGAAAACAATAGAGCTTAAAACAATTTGCACAAACGAAGATAACGAGGTTGTTATTGAAGGAATTGCAGTAATAAAACTTTTATAAAATGGCTTATTTAGACGAAACTACCCTGGAAACTTTAAACTTTAAGTCACTGGGTCTTAATGTAAAAATATCCGATAAAGCTTCTATTTATGGATCTGAAAGAATTTCATTAGGAAATAACGTAAGAATAGACGATTTCTGTATCCTATCCGCAGGAGATGGAGGTATTGAGTTAGGCAATTACATACATATAGCAGCATATTGCTCACTGATTGGCAAAGCATTAATTAAAATGGAAGATTTTTCTGGTCTATCTTCAAAGGTTGCAATTTATTCAAGCAGCGATGACTATAGCGGCAATTTTTTAACCAATCCAACCGTACCACAGCAATTTACAAATGTTGTTAACGGACCAGTTATTTTACGAAAGCATGTTATAATAGGTGTATTCGCATGCATATTACCTAATGTAGAAATTGGCGCAGGTAGCGCAGTGGGCAGTTACTCACTAGTAACAAAAAATATAGAGCCGGGCGTAATTGTTAGTGGAGTGCCCGCCAGGTTTTTAAAAAAGAGGTCAGGGAAAATATTTGAATTAGAACAGGCATTTCTGCAATCAGAAAATCTACACACACAACACATTCTTTAGCTTTTTTGTTAGCGATGGCACTGCTTTCTGTATTAATGATCACTTATAATCATGAAAAGTATATAGCACAAGCTATTGAGGGAGCATTGATGCAACAAACAGATTTCTCATTTGAAATTATCATTGGTGAAGATTGTAGCAAGGACAAGACACTTATGATTTGTAGAGAATATGCAAAAACATTCCCGGAAAAAATAAGGCTTTTAGAGAACGAAGAGAATATCGGCATGATGCCGAATTTTATTAAAACATTTAAAGAATGCTCAGGCAAGTATATTGCGTTATGTGAGGGAGATGATTACTGGACGGATCCATTGAAGCTTCAGAAGCAAGTTTCTTTTTTAGAAGCCAATCCTGGCTACACTATATGCTTTCATAGGGTATACGAGCTGATTAATGGCAAAAGTGTATTGTCGCAATTAAATATCGCGACTGAGGAAACAACATACACCATTAATGATCTGGCGACGGGTAATTTTATGCATACCCCTTCTGTAGTATTCAAAAATATTATGCATACAGGTTTTCCTACATGGTTTAGCGCATCCCCTGTGGGCGACTATCCGCTGCACCTGCTTAATGCTGCAAAAGGTCTTATACGATATATGCCTAAGCCTATGGGCATATATAGGCGGCATGATGGTGGCATTTGGTCTAACATCAAAAGTGTGCAAAGGTCAGAAAAGTGGTTATTACTGCTGCAATGCCTTTTACAGGAAAATTTTACAAATGAAGTAAAAAAAATATTACAACAACAGGTAACAAAATATCAGGAAAAGCATCTTAAAGCTTTAATGCAAGAAGATGACTGGAAAGTTTTTCTTGAAAAGCTTTCACAATACACCGAAGAAAGTATGTACATATCACGAAAATGGTTGCTGGAATATTATCCGGCTTATATAGAATCTATTAAAAAATCAAAAAGCTATCGTTACGCCCATATGGTAAAGCTATTTGTAAAAAGATTAAGAAGGTAAATGCGACAACCCTCCCTACAACCTCTCGTTACTATTGTAGCCATATCTTACAACCAGGAAAAATATGTAATTGATGCGTTAAATAGCATAAAAAATCAAACCTATAAAAATATACAACTTATCATTACTGATGATGGCTCTATAGACAAAACAAAAGCACTGATTAGCGCCTGGATAAATGACAATTGGCCGGGGGCGACCTTTTTAAATCACCCTAAAAACCAGGGCATTACTAAAAACCTTAATTCTGCGCTGCCCTACATACAAGGCGATTATTACCAGTTTTTAGGTTGCGAGGATATATTTATGCCCGAAAAAATTGCGATGCAGGTTAAACTGTTAGAAGACAATCCGCAATATTCAATAGTGTACTCGGATATGTACAGGATGGGGCCGGATGGAAGCCTGCTTGAAAAAACGCACTTTACGTACAAAGACACTAACATACCCCGCAGTGGCTGGATATACGACTACCTGCTGGAAAGATGTTTTATTTCAACGCCATCCGTATTAATGCGTACAGAAGTTCTAAAATCATTGGGCGGCGACAATGAAAAGCTGGAGGTAAATGACTATGATTTTTGGCTAAGGGCCTCTAAAAAATTCCGGTTTTTATATCATCCTGACATCACTATTAAATACAGAATACTGCCAACCTCTGTAAGCAACCGCAAGGGTATTTTTGTTTACCGCAATGGCTTTTTGCTATTGTATCTAAATTATGACAGACGAAAAGAATATAAACCAATTTTTGACAGAAAGATGTTTGCAGGCATTGGCCTATTAAACGGGCTTCGGTATAAAAAAACCGCCCTTTTTGCCCTGAAGGCGTTTTTAAAATCTGGCAGGGCAAAATTTTTATATTATACCTTTAAAGGACTGCCACTATTATTTACAGGTGAAAATGGATAACCCTCTTGTTACCATAATAACTGTTTGTTATAACCAGGAAAGGTGGGTTGAAGAAACACTTAATAGTATTAAAAACCAAACTTATCCCAACATACAACTTATTGTTGCAGACGATGGCTCAAAAGACAATTCAAAACAGGTTATACGTAAATGGATTGCTGAAAATATGCCCGGCGCCAGGTTTATTGACCATACAATTAATCTTGGCCTTACCAAAAACCTTAATTCGGCATTACCATATATTAAAGGCGAGTACTTTCAGGCATTTGGATGTGATGACATTATGATGCCCGATAAAATAGAAAGCCAGGTGCAATTACTTGAGGAAAACAAAGATGCTGCCGTTATCTTCAGCGATATGTACTTTATAAACACTGTGGGCGAAAAATTACCGGGCAGCTATTTTGAAAAACATGCTTATAAAAAGCCACGCAGCGGTACAATATACAAGGATTTAATTGACAGGTTTATTATTTCTGCGCCAAGTGTTTTGCAACGTACCAGCCTGCTCGCAGAGCTTGGCGGCTATAACGAGACCCTTGATTTTGAGGATCATGAATTTTTTTTACGTGCAGCAAAAAAACACCCGTATTTATATACCGATAACAAAACAGTACTTTACAGGATTACCGGAGAATCATTAAGTACTAAACGAAATGAGCTTAAGTTTTTTAAAAATAGCTTCCTTATCTATTATCAAAACTTTGACAGCCGGCGGGAATACAAGCCACTTTTCATAAAGAAGTTACTTTTTTATGCAAAAAATCTTTATTATCAAAAATTTAAGTACACTTACAGTTTTTGCATAAAAGCGTTTACAAAAACAGGCAACTGGCAGTTTCTAAAATATGGCATCGCGGGGCTACCGTATTATTTTATTTCAAAAAAAAGTAGTTGAACGCTGACCAAACGATAAGGTTAATTAATTTTCCCAGGATTCTTGATCAAAGGGGCAACTTGTCAGTAGTTGAGCAGTATAAAGAAATACCATTTGAAATAAAACGTGTGTATTGGATATATGATGTACCTGGAGGCAATACAAGGTGGGGACATGCATTTAAAGAATCATGTGAAGTTATTATTGCAATTTCAGGGAGTTTTGATGTTGTTTTGCACGACGGCGCTAATCAACATCAGTTTCATTTAAACAGGTCATATTATGGCTTATATGTGCCTAATTTAACCTGGAGGCATCTTGAAAATTTTTCCACCAACTCTCTTGCACTTGTGGCATCCAGCACAGGCTACTCT
>DASZUX010000361.1:0-2630 GCA_035547455.1 Chitinophagaceae bacterium | reverse complement strand
CCGTTCGTTTTTTGCGGGTATACAGCGTTATGCTGCCGTATGGAGCGGCGATAACCAGGCTACCAATGAAGGGCTGTTGAGTGGCGTGTTGCTGAATAACCAGTTGGGCCTGTCGGGCATTCCCTTTGTGGGGCCAGATTTGGGTGGGTATATTGGTGACGGTAACAAAGATCTGTTCAGGCGATGGATACAGGCAGGGATTTTTTCGCCATTTGTACGCAACCACCGCGAGTTTTTTGGCGCAGCAAATGAGCCATGGGCATACGGCGAAGAAACAGAAGCCATAAGTAAAACCAATATACAGTTCCGTTACAGGCTGCTGCCTTACATTTATTCAGCTTTTTACCAGGCCTCACAAACGGGTATGCCTATTGCACGCAGTTTATGCATTGCATACCCTTATTACGACAAAGTATATGGCGATGCTTACCAATACCAGTTTATGTTTGGCGATGCCCTGCTGGTAGTGCCTGTTACCCCGGCAGATAAGTTTAAGAAAATATTCTTTCCCGGTGGCGAATGGTATGATGTGTATAATGATGATAAGATAGACGGCGACCGGGAAACAGTGGCAGAACTTCAATCGTGGAAGATACCTTTGTTTGTAAAGGCATCCTCCATCATCCCTATGCAATCGCTTATTCAGTCTACCAAAGAAAAGCCGGGAGATACGCTGTACCTGCATGTATACAACGGTGGCCTTCACAGCAGTTTTGTATATTACGAAGATGACGGCAGCACTTTTGGATACAGGCAGGGCAATTATTGTAAAAGGGTAATACATTTTGACCCTGAAAGAAAACAAATCTCGTTATTAAAACAGGAAGGCAGCTATACAAGCCAATTTAAAGTAATACAGCTAATACTGCACGGTTTTGACAGCATACAAAATATTACGGTTAACAATAAGTCATTTATTGCCAAAACTACAAACATAAAGATATTAGACGGCCTGCAATACTTAGATGACTACTACGATGCCAACTATTATAAAGCCTGCCGGCAAGGCGAGATAATGAAACCCCAAAAAAGTATTGTCTTTGATAATAGTGAAAAGGAGATTGTGATTGGGTGGCAGTGACAGGTGTCCCCCGGGTAAATGTTATGGCTGGCATGTGCTTTTTGCAATTTTAAGAGGTTTATACCTGCAGGCATTACAATTAACCTTGCTTGTTACTGCTACCTATCATAACTCCTGCATAGTGCTCTTAACTCCCTTATTAAATGGCATTTTTAGCTGCCCTGCAATACTATTATTATTTGTGCCTTCCAGCACATCAAGCCCGTAATGAATATCGTTTGCTTTTACAGTTCTGAAAGTGCCGAAAATCCAATCCCAGAAAGGGAAAATATTGCCGTAGTTGGAATCTGTCTCCGGTCTCTTAAAATGATGGTGCACTTTGTGCATGTCCGGTGAAACAATAATAAAGCTTATTAGCCTGTCAAGCCAGCGGGGCAGCCTTATATTAGCATGGTTAAATTGCGATAAAAGTACCGACAGTGACTGGTACAGCATTACCAGCCACATTGGGCTACCAGTCCCCACAACCGCCAGCAGTGTAAATACGGCACGAAATACACTTTCTACCGGGTGATGACGGTTTGCTGTAGTAGTATCAACGTTTGTGTCAGCGTGGTGTATCATGTGAAAACGCCACATCCATTTTATCTTGTGTTGTACAAGATGAATAAGATATGCACCTACAAGGTCCAATACCATCAATCCCACTAATAATTCTGTCCAAAAAGGCAAAGCTATCCACTGTAATATCCCAAATGAGTGACTGATGCTCCAGCGGCTGGCCAGCACTATTAATACGGCAAAGGCAAAATTTACAATAATGGTGGTGAGTGTAAAAAATATATTTACCCCGGCATGCCTCCATTTATTATATTTTATTGTAGATAGAGGCAATGCGCTTTCTGTCAGCCAAAACAGCGCCAGCCCGCCGGCAAGTATTAATGCCCGGTACAGGGATGGAATATTTTCAAAACTTAAAACAAACTTTTGAAACATGGCGGGCTTTTTTGCTGTAAAAGGTACAAAAAATAAAGCTGCCGTTGTGCAACGTTTAGTACTACCCAAACCAGAGTGCTAGTTTCTTTTATCCAGCCCCCAGGTAAGTTTGCTGCGGAGGGTAGAGAGGAAGTTGTTTTCGTTGAGTAATAAAAGGTTCATCCTGAATTTTTCTTTTTTCACCGCAAGCTGTACGTTTTTATCAACAATTTCCTTGCGGGCGTCTAAGGCACAAATAAACTGTTCGCTGCGGCCTTCAATTTCAAAGGAAATAATATTATTATCCGGCACTACTATTGGCCTTACGTTAAGATTGTGCGGGGCTACCGGTGTTATTACAAAGCTGGAGGATTCAGGAAAAACAATAGGTCCGCCGCAGCTCATATTATAGCCCGTTGAACCTGTAGGGGTGGAAACAATCAACCCGTCTGCCCAGTAAGAATTTAAAAATTCGCCGTTAAGATAGGTATGAATCTTTATCATGGGCGATGTGTCACGCTTATGTATGGCAAATTCGTTCAGGCCAAAGGGTGCATCGCCAAAAAGTGCCGGGTCGGCATCAACATGTATCAGTGTGCGCCGGCTAACCACGTAAGTGCGGTTTACCAGCGCA
>DASZUX010000360.1:0-3685 GCA_035547455.1 Chitinophagaceae bacterium | reverse complement strand
GTCAGTAACCACTGGCAAGCCATCCAAAATAATAAGAGAGGGTGGCGAGTGGCAATGCACTATACCTGAACAGATAAAAATGAAAATGCCGCAGGGTACACTAACGAGCAATTCAACACTTATTGGCCTGTCTGCAGATGGAAAAAAATGGTATTTTATTGATGTTTCAGGCCACAGCCTTACACAAATAAGAAAAGTACTGCCGGAAGTAAGCACTCACCTGGTAATACCGCCTAAGCAGCAACCTGTATTAATGCCACGCTAATTTATTCCATGCCTTTTGTTTTTTAAAACATACTAAATTTTTCCCGTGCGGCATAGTTAAACGGTACGTTTATAAACACCCCCATCCGCCCGGCACGCACCGTTCCTTTTACCTCAACTAAAAAATCACTGGCAAAAATGGTTGTCAGCGCATTTTTCAGCATATTTTTCATGTTAACCCGCATTTTACATGGTATGGCAAATTCGCTGCGCTTGGTAATATGCATCAGCGTGTCTAAGTTAAACTTACCCACGTAGTTATGTTCAACGTACACATCAGCGTCCACCTTTTTCAGGTCCACGCCAAAATTATTGGGATTAAAATATACCAGGTCCATGCTTACGTTGCTGTGGTCAAACCCAAGGCTATCAATTTTAAAATTCTTCATCTCCCTGTAATCAAACCCATGGGGCTTTTTGCAGCTAAAAAAAGCACATAAAAAGGTAAGGCCCAAAAAATAGCGCATACAAAAATTTGTATGCAAAATAGCAAGGAAAGTAATTGGCAAATGAAATGTTTTTGTGAAATAGCTGGTATTTAACACACCTGTAAAGCGTTATAAATATTTAACAAGTGTAGGACTGGTAATTAGCTCCAAAAACAATTCTTTTTCCACCAGCGACTAATCAAAAAGGGTGGTAATGCCAGGGCAAAGTATTATAAATCTTTAAAAAATTTTGCCTTGCTTTACCGGCCGTAGGATACTTCGCCCGGGGAATGCAGATAACACAATTGGCTGCAGAAGATTGCGGCTGTTGTGTTTTAATGCGTTTGCCCTGTTTCTAATATATCTGTTAGTGAATTTATAAAAATTTATTTAACTTCGTTTTGCCTTTTTAAAAAGTCTTTTTTCAAAAACTCAACCCTATTGTATGAGAATTAAATACTTTTTTCTACTTGTTGCTTTTTCATTTTGTACAAGGGCCTTTTCTGCTATTACCGTTACCATTACAGACCCGACACAATACAGTGCTTTCACAGATTCAATAGAGGTTACCGTTAGCGTTAACGGTACAGTAAAATACAACCTGCCTTACATTGCCGCAAAAATAATGAATGAAAGCACCAACCTTACCTATACATCTGGCAACAACTTTACAGGTAAATTAAAAAATTTACAAAACTTGCCTTGGGTAGATACACTGACCTTGGTTGCCGTAGCCGTAGGTTTTAATAAAGACACAGCGTATGACTCTATTAAGATTATACATCTCATAAATCCGTATGTTAGACGTCTTTACAGTCCAATCAACTATATAGCAGTACCACAATTACGTATAATTGCAACCGGCAAGGCTTACAAGGGTCCATGTAACTTGCAGATTATAAACCCAAAAAACAATGCTGTAATGGCAACAGGCATTGATTCAATTGATGTGGTTATTAATTGCCCTAACCCGGGGGGTACTGGCGCTGGTTATTTATACATGGTAGGTACTGACACTACCGGCAGGAAAAGTCCCAAACTGGATATTAACTATTATTACGAACAAGACCATCATTACACGCCCGTTTTTGTTGCAGACGGTCCCTTGGTAGGGACTATTGTTGACTTTAATTACAACCGTGTTTTAATAAGACCTACATCAACAGCTGACTCCACTTACAGAATTGTTGATTTATCTACCCTTGCTGTTACATCTTTTCGCAGGTATGGCAGAGAGTACCAGGACCCTGTTTATCCCCGGCTGACAAAAAATGGAGCCGTGTACCGGTATTACGATAAAAACAACAAGCTTTATACTATAGAGTATAATAATGGCAATTACTATGACAGGCGTTCTTGGGATATGGCCTATGGATCTGACTATATATATACTTCCAATATAATATGGGATATACCTAACATGAAATACGATACTGTTCCATTACCTGCCGGTTATAGTATATATGAAATTAACGAGGGAAAAACAATGGTGGTACGCAATCGTGCAGATAGCCAATTTTATTACTATAGCCCCGCAAAGGGCTTAAAAGCATTTTCACCACCTTTTAAAGGAATCAGTAGTTATTTTGTGTTAACAGGATCTACAATTTTCGTAGACAGAGATTCAATAGTACCGGGTAGTAGGCCTGACACCCATGACTACTGGAAATCTATAGATGCATTTGAGGGTACAACAACAAGGAGAATTGCAGGCCCGATAAAAAATATTAATAGAGAAGTTTGTGTTTTTGCAGCAAGAGAAGGTTTTCTGGGCTTTTACTGGTCGAATGATGACATTTGGATTACAGATACATTGGGCAATGCACAATTGATAAGGGTGAACGAAATAAGTTATGATCATCATCGGTACCATATTGAAAGAGTGGGTGGGGATGGCAATATCACTTATATTCAAGAATTTCCTACCTTAAAAAGATACTATGCCAATAAAAATGGCGATACAGTGTTAATTGCAACTACACGCGGCAAAACTTATTATTATAATGGTAGCTGGTATATTACAGATGGCAACGTTTTATACAAAATAACAACGAATAATGTGCTGGCTTTAAACCAGCTTGATTTTACAGGCCAAAACAAGGGTAAAATAAACCAGCTTAACTGGCAAACAACCGGCGAAAAGAATATGGCCTATTTCCAGGTGCAGCGCAGCAGTGACGGGCGCACCTTTACACCGCTGGGCATTGTTAATGTAACCGGTAACAACAGCGCACAAACCTACAGTTTTGCTGATAACCACCCGCTAAACAATACCAACTATTACCGTTTAAAAATTGTTGACAACAACGGCAAGTTTGATTACAGTAAAATAATAAGCATTAACAGCAATAGTATAAACTTTGGGGTTACCTTACTGCCAAACCCTGTACATAACAGCCTTATACTGCAAATAAACACCACCATGGCGCAAAAGGTACATGTTGAGCTATTTAGTGTAAGTGGTAAATTGTTAACTGAAAAGCAGTTTAATGTTAGCGCAGGTGCCAGCAACCAGCCGCTTGACATGCATACCCTGCCTGCAGGCATGTATATGGCAAAGGTTACAGGAAGCAATAAGGTTAAGCCTGTTGTTTTAACAATAGTAAAGCAGTAGCAAAATTAATAACCTCAAATACAGCCCCTACTTCGTAGGCAGGGGCTGCCTATAATTACAACAATATTCAGCCGCTTTAATTTTTTCCCAAATTAATCAAAAAAGTATTTCACGTATTTGCTAATGTAGGTACTTAGCCCTCTGCCGTTTATAGCTAACCGTTTCATCTGCTCTACATGCTTTAGCCAGGCACCATGATAACTGTATTTATATATTTTAAAAGTCTGGCGAAACTTTACGCATATATAATCCTCCCCATTTTCATTGGCAAATACCCCCGAATCGCCGCTTAAGGTTTTTATATATTTCCATTTTTACACCTTGCTTTTATTTGCCCAAACCGGCGGTTTTGCCGCCTGTTAAAATCGTGCTGCACTGC
>DASZUX010000359.1:0-9554 GCA_035547455.1 Chitinophagaceae bacterium | reverse complement strand
GATTGGGCCAGCTGGGGACTAAACAATAAAACAAAATGCAGGTAATATTAATACAGGATGTTGACCATTTGGGCCAGGCAAGCGAACTGGTAACTGTAAAAAACGGTTATGCACGTAATTATTTAATACCGAAAAAATTTGCAGTAGAGGCTAATGCCGGCAATCTTAAGCAACTGGAAGAAAGGCTAAAAGTAAAAGCTAAGAAAGAAGCTGCTATGATGGCCGAAATAAACCAGGTGATAAATGTGCTGAAAGAAAGCCCCGTAAAAGTTGGCGCAAAAACAGGCACCAGCGGCAAAATATTCGGCAGTGTTACATCGTTACAAATTGCCCGCGCCATACGTGATCAGAAAGGTTATGAAATTGACCGTAAACGCATCTCCATTATTGATGATGTAAAAGAACTGGGCACATATAAAGCCTCTATTGACTTTGGCGGCGGCAAAACCACCGAAGTTGAATTTGAGGTAGTAGCGGAATAAACTAAATCTCCATTCCGGGTATAAAAAAAAATCCTTCCGGCCATGTGCCGGGAGGATTTTTTACGTAAATGGACATTATATGTTTTTGGAAGAAGCCCCGGAAACTTAACGGCCATGATAATAAAAATGGCAGGTTAATAAAATTGTTTTAGTTTTATTGATACGATTAACTGCCGGTGAAAAAGATTTCTGCCATATTACTACTTGCTGTTTTACTGTTTAACCTTGCGGGGTACAGGCTGCTGTTCAGCTACCTGGATAACAAAGCAGTTGCAGACATGGTGCAGCAATTAGACAGGAATCATTATTCAAAACATGGGCTTATTGAAATAAAAATAGCCATGCACCTGCCCTATACCATTAACAGCAGCGTCTTTGATCGGTATGATGCATCAATTAAGCTAAATGGCATTTCCTACAACTGTGTTGAAAGAAAAATTACAAATGACACACTGGTGCTGCATTGCCTGCCCAATAACAGGCAGAATGCTTACCGTAATGCTGAAAATGAATATGCAAAAAATATAAACGATTTACAACCCACACCCAACAGCCACAAAAACACCAATGCTTCATTGTTAATTAAAGGGCTTGTATTTGTGTACAATATGCAGCCCATACAATGGCAGGTCTGTAATTTTGCAGGTGTATTGCGTACGTACCAAAATATTACTGCAAAAATGCCGGCTGATGTTTTTAGCCACACACCCGGCCAGCCACCCGAAATTGTTTAACCAAAGTACCACGTGCAGGTAATGCTTGCCTGCGCAATTTAATGTTCATGCACAAGGTATTGTGCCACCCTCTTATTATTTAATCATCATTATACATAACCGTATTATGCCTTATATACCGCTGGAAGAGCATTTGCCGGGCATTACCGGCCTGCTGGAATACAGGAAAGATACCGCCGCACCCATACGGGAGCTGACGCAGGTTTTACTGCGCGGCCCTTCTACATTAACAGAAGCTGAACGGGAGCTGATAGCCACTATTGTATCGCACCGTAACCAATGCAGGTTTTGCGCCACAGCACATACTGCCGCAGCAAGCGTGTTGCTGGGCGAAGAAGATACCGCCAAAAGCGTAAAACACGACATTGCTACTGCTGCGGTAAGTAGTAAAATGAAGGCCTTACTTGCTATTGCTGCGATGGTACAGGTAAACGGAAAAAATGTTACAGCTGAAGCAGTTGCCAAAGCAAAAGAAGAAGGGGCAACAGATATTGAGATACATGATACCGTATTAATTGCAGCGTTGTTTTGCCTGTATAACCGCTATGTAGATGGACTTGCCACCGTAACACCTGCCAACCCTGAATTTTATACAGCGTTGGGAGAACGGCTTAAACAACATGGCTATAACCGCCTGCCGCAGGGGTATGATCATTTAAAACAATCAAACCTGCATAACCAATGAGTACAGCAACCATAACTGCCCCGCAAATAACAAGCATTAAAGGCTACGCCCTTGCAACAGCCTTTGGTATATGCTTTTTAAGCATCCTGTTTAGCGGCATTGCTTCAACACTTATGTCTGTGTACCTGCCGGTTGCCGTAAACGACATGCTCGGCAAAGTAACCGGCGCACGGTATGTAAACATAGACGCTTACGTTAATTCCATCTTTATATTCGGCAGTATGTTCGGCGGTTTCGGATGGGGCTTTATCTGCGACAGGATAGGCCGTAAGAGAGCGGTAACACTTTCAACAGCATGTTATGGAGTATTTACATTACTTACTGCATTCTCTTCGTCATGGGTATTGGTGAGTGTGTACCGCTTCTTAACCGGCTTTGGCGTAGGCGGTGTAATAGTAACCACTAATATTTTGATAGCTGAAATATGGCCGGAAAAAAATAAAGCCGTGGCGGTTGGCATAGCAGGGGTAGGCATGCCTGTAGGAATTGTCTGTTCCGGTATGATGAACAACCTTATTGCTGACTGGCATACGGCATTTTTAACCGGGGCCTTGCCTATTGTGCTGGCCATTATTGCGGCCTTTGCCTTGCCAGAACCCGCTGTACAAAACGAAGCTAATATTACCAGTAAAAAGTTATTCACCTCCCGGTACCGCAAACCGCTAACCATAGGCTCTCTCATATTCGGTACAATGCTTATTGGGCTGTGGGCCATTTTTTTATGGTCGCCTACCTGGGTGCAAAGCATTACAGAGCCCGCAAAAGCACAACAGCAACGCGGTGCAGCAATGATGATACTGGCCGGCGGCGGCATTGCGGGCAGTGTTGTATCCGGCTGGATAGTAAATACCATAGGCCAGCGCAAAACTATGATGATGTGTTTTGTTATGTGCTTTGTATTAACGTTCGTGGTGTTTAAACTTAATCATGCTGTTACAGTTGTAACTTTTGTTGAAATGGCGGTGCTGGCTTTTTTCTTTGGTATTAGCCAGGGGGCATTATCCATATACATACCACTGCTGTTTCCCGCAATAGTTCGCGCATCGGCAACCGGGTTTTGTTACAATATAGGCAGGCTTTTTACCGGGCTGGTAGTATTTTTTATCGGCGCGCTGGAAGGTTTGCTTGGTGGCTATGGCAATGCTGTATTCATCTTTTCGTTCGTTTTTTTAATTGGTTTAGCAGTTACTTTTTATTCAAAAAACTATAAAACAAATAATTGATATGGCACATATACAGGTTCCCGAAGGTGTACCGGGTATAAGAAGTCTTGTAATGTTCAGGCCCGAAACCGGTAAGCCGTTGTACGAGCTTGCGCAGGCTTTACTACGGGGAGAATCAACATTAAGTGAGGCAGAAAGAGAACTGATTGCTGCTTATGTATCAAAGCGAAATGATACCATGTTCTGCATGATGAGCCATGCGGCAGCATCGCGCAGCCTGTACGGCGATGACAGAAATATTGTAGATGCAGTGCTGGCCGATATGCCTTCTGCACCTGTAAGCGATAAACTGAAAGCATTACTGAACATTGCCGGTAAAGTGCAGGTATTGGGAAAAGAAGTTACGGAGGGAGATGTAGCAGCAGCGAGAGCAGAAGGAGCAACGGACAGGGAGATACATGATGCGGTACTGATAGCAGCAGCCTTCAGCATGTTTAACCGGTATGTTGACGGCCTGGCAAGCTGGACACCCACTGACCCTGCAGTATATGACGAGATGGGGGTACGCATGGCAACGAAGGGATACGTATCACCGCCAGGCCCTGCGACATTGCAGATTGCAGACTAACGATTGCAGGTTGTGAATGAGGCGGCTAAATTTTGAGCTTATGCAAGGAACGCAGCCGATACTTCGTAAATCTTACTTTACTCTTATTGACCAATCGCTAAATGACTTTAACTTATGGCACACATACAATTACCCGGAGGGCTGGCCGGAATTCGCGGGCCCATGGCTTTCAGCCCCGCAACAGCAAAGCCCCTGAATGAACTTGCAGAAGTTTTGCTGCGTGGTGATGACAACACACTTTCCCGCGGGGAAAGAGAACTGATAGCCACGTACGTTTCATCGCTGAACGATTGTTTTTTTTGCCAAAACATACACGGCGCCATTGCAGGGCATTACCTTAACTGTGATATACCGGCTATTGACGCGGTAAAAGTAAACTATGAGGCAACGCCCCTGTCTCCCAAATTGAAAGCATTGCTGGCAATTGCAGGCAGCGTACAACGCGGTGGAAAGCATGTAACAGCAACGCAGGTAGAATATGCACGTACACAAGGCGCAACTGATAAAGAAATACACGACACCGTTTTAATTGCGGCCGCCTTTTGCATGTTTAACCGTTATGTTGACGGCCTTGCCACGTGGGCGCCGCAAGACCGGCAGTATTATGTTGAAAGAGCGCCGCGCCGCGCAGAAGAGGGTTATATTGACTTTGACCTTTATAAATAGCGCCGCAATCATTATTACTTAACACAATAATACAAACAGTATGAAAATAAGAACAGAACCTGTGGGCAGCATACCCAGGCCAAAATACCTTGTAGAGGCCATGCAGGCATTTGCGCAGCAGCAGGTTAGTGAAGCAGAGCTTTTGCAACTGTATAACGAAGCGCTTGCTGATACAATACGGCGGTTTGAAGACACGGGATCGCCAGTTATTACCGACGGTGAGCAAACTAAGCCCAGCTTTGCCACTTACCCCATTGCAGGGCTGCAAACGCTTGCTCCAAACGGCGTTGTTATTCCCTTTGCAGATGGACATACCAGGCAATTACCGGTAATAACTGCGGGGCCTTTTCGTTATCAACGTTATGCAGACAGCTACCTTACAAAAGCCAAATCGTTTACATCGCTGCCGGTAAAGCAGGCGGTAATTGCAGTATCGGCTATAAGCCTGCTGTACCCGCAAAGCGGTATAGAAGGCTATACCCGTGAGCAGTTTATAAACGACCTGCTTAATGAAGCCGAGACCGATATACGGCGCAGCCTTAATGCCGGCGCATACAACATACAGGTGGATTTTACAGAAGCAAGGCTTGCCTTAAAACTTGACCCCTCCGGCGGTTTGCTAAAAATGTTTATTGACCTGAACAATAATGTGCTTGGCAGGTTTACGCCGGAAGAGCGTTTAAGAATTGGCGTACATTCCTGCCCGGGCGGAGACCACGATTCCACCCACAGTGCGGATGTAGATTATACCGGCTTACTGCCGCTGCTCTTTCAGCTTAATGCAGGCAATTTTTACCTTGAATATGCGGGCGAACATGATAGAAAGAGCGTACTGCAAAACATTAAGGAAAACATCAAACCCTGGCAAACAGTTTTTCTTGGCGTTACCGATGTACTTAACCCCCGTGTTGAAACACCGGAAGAAATACGGGATACCATACTGGAGGCTGCCGAACTGGTACCATTGAGCCAGTTGGGTACAACTGACGATTGCGGGTTTTCGCCCTTTGCAGATGATGTTTCCACTTCAAGAGATACAGCATTTGAAAAGATAAAAGCCCGTGTTACAGGTACGAGGCTTGCTGAAGAAAAGCTGGGCGGTTAGCTGAATTTGCAGCTTTTGAACAATGCAATAAGAAAACCTTGAATATTTTAAGAATCTTCAAGGTTTTCTTAGCACCGGCTTTACTATGGACTATAAAGCATGGTATATGAGCCAGCTACCTGAAATCATCCTCGTTAAAATCGTCCTCTTCTTCCTCGTTAAAGTTCATTTTGCCGAGGTTCATCATGCTGCCAATAAGGTCTTTAAATTCAATTTTACCCTCAATTACTTTTTTGCTGATAAGTGAATACGCTGCAAGACCGTGCAGCACAAACTCCATCAGCAGGGCGCTTTCTTTCTCATTAGCGTAAGGAAAGGTTTTTTTCACCAGCCCGTACAGGCCATCTACTTTATAAAGCGCCTGTATTTTTTCGCTGTCGCGCATATCTACATACAGGTCAACATGGTTACCTGCGTCAAACCAGCGGGTAATAGTGCGGTAGGGGTTTTCATCTTCCTTTACGTTTTGCTGGCTTGGTTTGCCGGTATTTTTACGCTTTTTAAGTGATTCAGGATTGGGAAAGTAAGTAAGAAATTGTGTGCGTACGGCTTTGTCAACCAGGTTTAGCGCTACCTGGTAAGGCCCCTCCTGTTCACCTTCATACACCAGTTCTATTTTACCGGTAATGGAAGGAATGATGCCTGCAAGGTCGCTTATCCATACCTGTGTCTGTTTTTCGTTGTGAATAATAGCACGGCGCTCGGCGCTGCTTACTGCGTTTTCAAAAGCCGCTATGGTAAGCCTTGCGCTAACACCGCTCTTCTTGTCCACGTATTCATTGTTACGCGCCTCAAAAGCTACCTGTTCAATAAGCCTTTTTACAAGGTCGCTCACGTTTACCCTTTCTTTCTGGTCGTCCAGTATATCCGCTTCCTGCTCTGTTATAGCAAGGCTGGTCTCTACGGTTTTAGGGTAATGGGTAAGTATCTGGCTTTGAATACGGTCTTTCAGCGGAGTAACAATGCTGCCACGGTTGGTATAATCCTCCGGGTTGGCAGTAAACACAAACAATATATCCAAAGGCATACGCAGCTTAAAGCCGCGTATTTGTATATCGCCTTCTTCCAGTATGTTGAAAAGCGCCACCTGTATGCGCGCCTGCAAATCCGGTATTTCGTTTATCACAAAAATGCTGCGGTTGCTGCGGGGAATAATGCCGTAATGTATTACCCGTTCATCCGCAAAACTCAACCGCAGGTTAGCAGCTTTAATAGGGTCAATATCGCCTATAAGGTCGGCTACGCTAACATCAGGCGTAGCCAGTTTTTCCCCGTAGCGTTCACCGCGGTGTACCCAGTGTATGGGTGTCTCATCACCGTGCTCCGCAATAAGGTCTTTGCCAAATTTGCTCAGCGGGTTCAGCGGATCATCATTTACCTCGCTTCCGGCAATGGTGGGTATGTATTCATCCAGCAGGTTTACCATCTGCCTTGCCATACGTGTTTTGGCCTGCCCGCGCAAACCCAGGAACAATATATTATGGCGGCTTAACAGGGCGCGTTCAGTATCAGGTATCACGCTGTCTTCGTAACCCAAAATGCCCGGAAAAGGATTTTCCTTGTGCTGTATTTTTTCAATAAGGTTTTTGCGTATCTCGTCTTTAATGTTTTGCGGTTTATAACCGTTTTTCTTTAACTCGCCTAACGTCTTGATCTTTTCAATATTCATCTTTTGTTGTTTAAATTGGTGGTTAGCGGGCTTAACGCTACAATAATGCCCTTTTCTTTTACCAAAATTTTGTCAGACTACCATCAAAATATACTCTTAGCTTTTTTTAACGGATAATCTTTCTTTCGGCGGTGGAACAATTTGGGGCCGGTGCAATAAGTCTTCAATTATTCCCGGCATTGTTGCCACATGAAACCTTTGAATGTCGTCAGTTTCTAAGCTGTCAATAAATGTAAATGGATATTGCATATTCCATTTTGCAAGCAGCTTTTTAAAGTCAACGTATGTTTTAGTAACAGAACCGGCATTGCTTATTTTAATGGCTACTCTAAAGCTTGTATCTGCCTTGTGATTCAAGATATTAGTATATAAAAGCTGCGCGAAATCAGGCTTAGAAATATCCCCCAGGTAATAATCAGTCATTATACTGCTTTTTCCGACATAGTATGCTACTGAATCGGATGACAACAAAACACAGCTTGCAAAATTTTGCCCGTGATTAATGTCTTGTTGAGCATACCCGGATACCGGATGACATACCAAAATAGTTATAACAAGAGGAAGTAATAAAAGCTTACGCCCTTCCTTTAACTCGCCTAACGTTTTAATCTTGTCAATATTCATCACTTGTTGTTTAAATTGGTGGTTAGCTTTTATGCAAAAGCCTGTCAGCCGCAGTTACGGTTTTTTGGCAGGGCATTATTTTTCTATATAAAATTTTATACCATCTATAAAGTCATAATCCTTTTTGTTATCCGTGTATAACGAAAGGTTATTGCTGATGGCTGTTGCCGCGACAACCCTATGGTATGTTTGATAATATATTTTTTATACAGGTGAAGTGATTGTTGAGAAATCATTTCATTAACAGGTACAATGCTGTATGCTTTCAGGGCTTTATTTAAAGATGATAGCTGTTTTATGTTTTTTGCACCCGCAATTAATTCAATTGCTGTTATTATGGAAATAGAATAAACGTCTTTCAGTAATCCGAGGTTTTTAATTTTTACTTTATCTCCCCTGTATGCCTTAATTAAAATATCTGTGTCAACAATAAACTTTATTTTTTTCTCCATAACTCATCTCTTATTTTCCTGGCATCAATGTCAAAATCTTTCCATTTACCAAATAAATAAGTATGATCAATTTTTTCTGCTTTCTCTTTCGTTTTTTTTGCTTGTTTCCTGCTTTTCTTTTTTTGCAAAACGCTGCCGCCCAACTCTTCCACAAGTTTTTCAACAAGTTCACCCTTCGTTGCATCAATACTTATTATATACTGCACCATAGCCTGCTTTAAATTGTACAAATATACCAAAACTAAAATCCGCAACCTCACCCCTGCACAATCAATACACCGTTTTCCGCTTCCCGCTTTCAAAATCCTTAAATATAAAGGCGCCCAGCTTGTCCAAAGATGCAAAAAAGGCCTTTCCATTATTCGTCTCAGTAAACTCGGTTACAAAACGCTGCAGGTAAGGGTCGCTGGCAATCATAAAAGTGGTAATAGGTATTTTAAGCTTTTTGCATTGCGCGGCAAGGTTAAGGCAGCGGGTGGTAATGCGTCTGTCAAGCCCAAAGCTGTTTTTATAGTACCGCTTGCCAATTTTAAGGCAGGTAGGCTTGCCATCGGTAATCATAAAAATCTGCTTGTTGGGGTTACGGCGGCGACGCAATATATCCATCGCCAGCTCAAGCCCTGCAACAGTGTTGGTGTGGTAAGGGCCAACCTGCAGGTAAGGCAGGTCTTTTATTTCAACCGGCCAGGCATCATTGCCAAACACTACAATATCCAGTGTGTCTTTCGGGTACTTTGTAGTAATAAGTTCACTTAGCGCCATTGCCACTTTTTTGGCGGGCGTAATCCTGTCCTCGCCGTACAAAATCATTGAGTGCGAAATATCAATCATCAGCACGGTGCTGGTTTGTGCTTTAAAATCGGTTTCCCTTATCTGCAGGTCGTCTTCCTGCATATTAAAGCTTTCCACGCCGTGGTTTATCTGTGCGTTGCGTATGCTTTCGGTAAAGTCAATCTGCTCCAGCATATCCCCGAACTGGAAAGGTCTCGTCTCAGGGTTTATTTCGTCACCCTGTCCCGGCTTGTAGGTGTTGTGGTTGCCCTGCCTGCTCTTTTTAAGCTTGCCAAAAATTTCCTCCAGGCTGCGTTTGCGTATAGTTTGCTCACTTTTGCCGGTAATTTCAATATTGCCGGTTTGCTGGTCTTCTTTTATGTAACCATTGTTTTTTAAATCGTCTATAAAATCACCCATACCGTACTCATCATCGGTTAACTGGTATTTTTTATCCAGCTCATTCATCCATTGTAAAGCTTCTGTAATATCCCCGTTAGTATAGGTCAGCAGTTGCATAAACAGGTCAAGCATTTGCTCAAAACGGGTTTTCCCCTGTGCGTTGGGGTCATACT